>JAHBTB010000004.1 GCA_019638795.1 Fimbriimonadaceae bacterium
CACGATCGCGACATTGTCGATCCCGCCGGGGACTTGCTTGTCGAGCAAATTGAAGAGGCGGGAGAGACGCCGGTCGGTGACGGCCCAGATCTCCATGGCCTCGGGGCTGTTCGGGCCCCAACTGTGACCGACGTAGTCGTTCGAGGCGAGGTTCAAGACCAGCATGTCCGGTGTGGCGTGTTGGCCGAGCTTGTCGGCGACGACGGCCTTCTCCGTCAAGTCAAAGATGACGTTTTGTCCGTCGGCGCTCGCGACGACGCTGGTGTAGTACTTCTTCGACTTCTCGGTCGGGTGAGTGTGAGTGAACATTTTCGGGCCCTTCTCGTGGGGGGCGTTCCGAGCGTTGGCAAACGCCGACTCGGGAAGGGTGGGTTTCCAGTCCTTGCCTAAGAACGAGTCGATCTCGCGGCTCTTGTTGAACTCGTCCGCCCAAGCGGGGAGGCTCGGCGCAAAGTAGGTGCTGGTGACAAAGTTGCCGACCCCATAGTCGAACCAGACGACCTCGTCCGCGGCATGGCCGGCCATGAGGATCGAGGCACGGTCCTTGAAGGAGATCCCCACGACCTTACTGCGTCCGTTCGTCGCCATCTCCAACTCGTCTCCAACGGTCGTGACCTTGAGGGGGCGGGCGGTCTGGGCGGTCATCGTCCCGCCGACGGTTTGGTAGGCGTCGTCTTCGGTGCTGTAGTGCTCCTTGCCCTTCTCGCGGTCCCACCACTGGTTTCCGACGATGCCGTTGATGGCGGGGACCGACCCGGTGGTCAAGACGGAGTGCCCGACGGCGGTAAAGGTCGGCACGTGGTGGTGGTGGGCGTCGGTGTAGCGGACGCCGGTCTCGCTCAGCCACCGGATACCGCCGATCGTCGACCCCGACATCGGCGGCAGGTAGATGTCGGAAAAGCGGTCGATGTAGTCGGCGCGGCCCTGGTCGATAGAGATCACGACGACGAGCTTCGGCGCGTCTGTCGGCAAGACAAGGGGTTGGAGCAAGGCGAGAGCGGCGATACAGACACTCATGAGCGGCAGATTACTGCACCTTGACGTTATCGCGCGGACGCGTTCGTGGTACGGTCAGGGAAGGCTTGGCGATGGAAACGAGACGGGACTTACTCAAGAAAGCGGCGATGTTGACAGGGGCGGCGGCGTTCCGCTCGATGCCGGACTCGATCAAGCGGGCTCTGGCGATCAGCCCCGACCCAGGGACGACGTTCCTTGACGCGGAACACATCGTCATCTTGATGCAAGAAAACCGGTCGTTCGACCACAGTCTGGGGACACTCCGCGGCGTCCGTGGCTACAACGACCCGCGCGCCCATGTCCTGCCGAACGGTAACCCTGTCTGGCTGCAAACCAACGTCGACGGCGAGGTCTTTGCCCCGTTCCGGCTTGATATCAAGAAAACCAACGTCACCTGGATCGGCGGTCTGCCCCACACGTGGGGCAACCAGGTCGACGCGCGGAACGACGGGGCCTATGACAAGTGGCTGATCGCCAAGCCGTCGGGTTACAAGGGATATGCGAAGAAGCCGATGACCCTTGGCCACTACACCCGTGAAGACATCCCGTTCTACTACGCCTTGGCCGACGCGTTCACCGTCTGCGACCAACACTTCTGCTCCTCACTGACCGGTACGACGGCTAACCGGTTTTATCTGTGGAGCGGCACGGTAAGGGAGGCACCGCACCCGGACGCAAAGGCCCGGCTCTACAACGAAGAGATGGACCACGGACATTTGGTCGATTGGCCGACGTTCCCCGAGCGGCTGGAAGACGCGGGTGTCTCGTGGAAGTTCTATCAAAACGAGATCGACATCAGTACAGGCCTTACCGGAGAAGAGGGCTATTGGCTTGCCAATTTTGGCTGCAACCCCCTAGAGTATGCCGCCAAATACAACGTCCGGTTCTCCCGGCGTCACCGGCGACACCTTGCTGCCAGGGAGAAAGCCATTCCGGGAGAGATCGCTGACCTTGAAGCCAAGCCCACCAGATCTAAAGATGAAGAGGCGAAGCTCACCAAGCTCAAGAACGAACTGAAATCCACTAAGTCGGCCCTTGCGAAGTGGACGGAGGAGAACTGGCGCAAACTCTCTGACCGGGAGCGGAGTCTCCACGAGCGGGCCTTCGTTTGTAACGACGGCGACCCCAAGTTTCGGGAGCTCACGACCCTTACCTATGACGACGCCGGCACGGAGCGGACGATGAAGGTCCCGGGCGGAGACATCTTCCACCAGTTCCGCAAGGACGTCAATGAAGGCAGGCTCCCGACGGTCTCTTGGTTGGTCAGTCCCCAAAGCTTTTCTGACCACCCCTCGTCAGCATGGTTTGGCGCCTGGTACGTCTCTGAAGTCCTCGATATCTTGACGAAGAACCCGGAGGTTTGGAAGAAGACGATCTTCATCTTGACCTACGACGAGAACGACGGCTACTACGACCACGTCCCGCCGTTCGTCGCCCCGAACCCCTATAAGCCCGAGAGCGGCAAGGTGTCAGGGGGGATTGACGCCCGGGTGGAGTTTGTCAGCAAGGAACAAGACCTGAAGTTCCGACCCCGCTACAAACCGCGCGAGAGTTCGATCGGCCTGGGCTACCGAGTGCCCTTGATCGTCGCTTCACCATGGAGCCGGGGTGGTTGCGTGTGTTCCGAGGTCTTCGACCACACATCAGTCTTGCAATTTCTTGAGAGTTTCCTGACCAACAAGACCGGAAAGAAGGTCAGGGAGTCGAACATCAGCTCGTGGAGAAGGGCGGTCTGCGGGGACCTGACTTCCATCTTCCAAAGTTACGACGGGCAGGACATCGACCTGCCGACGTTTGTCGAACGAGACCCCTTTGTCGAAAGCATCCACCGCGCCCGCTTCAAGAGCCTGCCTACGAGCTTCAACAGCGTCAGCGCCGAAGACGCCGCCGAGATCAGGGCGGGCCGGAAGAAGGTGCCCAATGCCGGTTCCCAAGAGCCGGGCACCAAGCGCTCCTGCCCGTTGCCCTACGAACTCTACGTTGACGGCGGCCTCAGTAAGGACGGATCCCGGCTCGAGGTGCGGTTCCGCGTGGGCGACCGGCGCTTCGGCAAGCGCTCCGCCGGGTCACCGTTCAACGTCTACTCTTACCGGCGGACGGACGACATGCAGTTCCGGGCCTATGCGGTCGAGCCCGGGTCAGAGGTCTTCGACGTTTGGAACTTGACCGATTTCGCCGACGGGCTTTACAACGTCCGCGTGGACGGCCCCAACGGGTTCATGCGTGAGTTCCGGGGGCACATGGGCGAAGGGGAAGTGCAGGTGACCGCCACCTATCCCGACGGGGCACGGACCGTCGAACTCGCCCTGTGGAACCGCGGCACCCAAGGCCATCAGGTCGAGGTCCACGACAACGCCTATGGAGCCCAAACCAAAGTCATGCGACTTGACGCCGGTCAGAGTGTCAAGGTCCGGGTCGACGCTAGCGAGAGCAAGGGGTGGTACGACCTCAGCGTGAGGGTGGGTGGGTCGGCCACGTTCCTTCGGCGCTTGGCCGGGCGGGTCGAGACGGGCGCATGGAGCGTCACGGACCCGGCCATGGGATGAGGCCGGGTCTCGGTTTGGCTCAGTGCTCCTTCGGGGTGGTCAGGCTGAACCAGTTTCCAAAGGGGTCCGACATGATGGCCTCCGTGCCGTAGAACTGTTCTTCAGGCTCGCTCTTGAACTTGACGCCCTTGGCGCTGAGCTCGGCGAAGGTGGCGCGGCAGTCGTCAGTGTGGAAGACCCCGGCGCCCATGGCTCCCGACGCGACCAACTTCTTGAGCGCGGCCGCTTGCTCCTCGTCGAGGGACATACCGGCCTCAATCTTCATGATCGTGATCTCAAGGTCAGGTTGGCCCGATGGACTGACGGTCAGCCAGCGGAACCCGTTGTCCATGGTGGCGTCGGTGTTGACGGTGAACCCAAGTTTGTTGACATAGAAGTCATAGGCTTGGTCCATGTCGGTGACCCAGACCGGTGTGTGCGAGAGGCGGGTGATCATAGGCCCGATTATCGCCCTCGTCTACCGCCCCGTGGTTATCCAAAATTGCCAAATCGGAGAAAGCAGGCGGGGATGCGGCTCAGGTCGTCGGGCTTCCACCCCAGCCAAAAGCGCTGCTGGGCGGCCCGGTAGGCCAGGGGCGTGGAACCGTAACGGCTCCGAAACAGCCGGGTGAAACTCGGGACGCTGCCGTAGCCCACGCTGAGACACACGTCTTGGACGGACATCTCGGTGTGGGCGAGGAGCCTTCTAGCCTCGTTCAGGCGCATGGCCTCGACAAACTCGCGCGGAGTCAGTCCCCAGGCAAGGCGAAATTGGCGGAGAATGGCCGTTTCGGAATAGTGCCACTCGTCGCGCAACTGCCGCAACTCGACAGGACGGCGATAGTTCTCCGCCAAGAAGTCACGGACTTCACGGGCCAGTCTGGCAGCCACAAGTCGATTGTACAAGGGGAAGCCAGATCAGGGCCGGGGGCCCTGCAACGCGGCGAGTGCTTCGAGCCGCCGGGTCTGCTCTTCCCAGGCCGACATGCGCCCCGCGAGCTCCTCTTGGACTTGGCCGTGCCGACGGGTGAGCGCGAGGATGTCGGCGTTGGCGGGCAGGGAAGCAAGTTGGGACTCGACGTCTTCCAACTCCTTCTCGCTGGCCGACACCTGGTCAAGGAGGTCTTCTACCAGCTTGGTCAGGCGGCCGATCTCTTTGCTCAGTTCGCGGGGAGACAGGGCCGGTTCAGCTGGCGCCTCGACGTCCTTCGCCTTCGGCACCGGCGTGCCCGTCTCTTGCCGACGTTGCCAGTCGCGGTACTCGTTGTAGGAGCCTGGGTACTGGACAGGCCCGCTGCGGCGGACGTCAAGGATGTGGTCGGTGACTTGGCCAAGGAGCCAGCGGTCGTGGGAGACCAAGACCAGGGTGCCGGTGTACTCCTTGAGCACCTGGGCCAGGGCGTCACGCGACGCCATGTCCAGGTGGTTGGTGGGCTCGTCCAAGACAAGCAGGTTGGGGGACAGGTACGTCAGCAGGGCAAGGACGAGTTTGTTCTTCTCGCCCCCGCTGAGGGTGCCGACAGGCCGGTAGACGTCGTCACCGCCGATGAGGAACCGCCCGAGCAGGTCCCTGGCTTTGGCCGCCTCCAAGTTGGTCTCGTCGACGATGAACTCGAGAGGTGAGACTTCGGGGTCGACTTCGGCGGCGTCTTGGCTGAAGAATCCGGGCTCGACCCCAGAGCCGACCCTTGACTTGCCGCCGAGTGAGGGGATCTGGCCGAAGATTGTCTTGACGAGGGAGGACTTTCCGGCCCCGTTCTCGCCGATGACTCCCCAACGCTCGCCGTACCGGACCGTCCAGTCGAGTCCGTCGATCAGACTCAGGCCAGGGTAGCCGACTTGGAGGCGTTCGGTGACAAGGACGTTGTCGCCGCTGCGGCCGGTCTTTTTGAACCCGGCCTTCATGCCCTTGTCGTCCTTGGGGGCGGCGACCTTGGTCGCGACAAGTCGGTTCATGAGCTTGAGGCGCCCCCGGGCTTGGGCGGTGCGCTGGCTGTTCATGAACCGACGGACATACTCGTCGAGCTTGGCGATTTGATCGGCCTGCTTCTCGGCGAGCCGGGCAAGCCGGGCGTCTTCTTCTTCCCGGAGCCGGAGATATTGTCGGAAGTCGCCCGGATAGGACTTCAGCTTGCGGTCGCGGAGCTCGACGACGCGCTGGGCGGTGTTTTCCAGGAACGTCCGGTCGTGACTGATGAGGAGGACGGCGCCGTGGTAGCCACGTACCCAACCTTCGAGCCATTCGGTCGCCTGGAGGTCGAGGTGGTTGGTCGGCTCGTCGAGGATTAGGAGGTCTGGTTCTTCCAGGAGGAGCCGGGCGAGGGCCAGGCGGGTCCGTTCCCCCCCGCTCAATGCTGATGTCGGCCGGTCAAACTCGTCCTCCGTGAAGCCCATGCGCTTGAGCACGGCCCGGACGTCGCTCTCGACCGAGTAGCCTTCTGCCTCCAGGAAGTGTTCGTGAAGGAGCGCGTACTCCTCAAGGTCGTCTGGACTGGGGTCGCCTTGAAGCCGGGTGTCAAGTTCGGCGAGGCGGGCTTGCATCTCCCGCTTGTCATGCTGGCCGCTCTGGGCTTCTTCCAATAGCGTCGTGTTGGGGTTGACCTGGGCTTCCTGCCGCAGGTAGCCGACCTTGGCGCCCCGGGCGACAAGAACGGTGCCGGAGTCGGGCTCTTCGAGCCCGGCGATGATCTTGACGAGCGTCGTCTTGCCCGTGCCGTTGCGTCCGACGAGGGCTACCTTTTCCCGACGGTCGACCCGCAGGCTGACCCCTTCCAAGACGATGTCCACGCCGTAGAGCTTGCTGACGTTGCCGACGGTGAGGACCACGGGCTCAAGTGTACTGGGGCTAGAATCCTCGGGTGACTTGGCCCCGACGATGGCCCCACCCCGCCCTGGTCTTCGTCGTCCTCGCCTGGGGAGTCAACTTCAGCGTCATCCGGGAGTCCTACAAGTCCTTCACCCCCGAGGCCGTCGCCGTCCTGCGCTGGACGGGCATGGTGCCCTGGATGTTTGTCCTCGCCAAGCTGGGTAGGCAAGACCTTTCGATGGACCGTGCGCTGCGGTGGCGTGTGTGGCTGGCGGGCTTCTTGTCGAGCGGGGTCTATATGGCGGTGTTTGTCGCCGGAATGGCGCATACCAGCGCCACCCAAGGGTCGATCGCCTTGGCGACCGCGCCGATCTGGATCACCTGGTTTGCCATGGCCCTGAGGCAAGAGGCTTTCCGTTGGTCGGCGGTCTATGGGCCGCTCGTCGCGTTTGGCGGGGTGGTGCTGGTCATCAGCAAGTCAGGACCGGTCCAGGGCACGGTGCAAGGCACCCTGCTGTGCCTGCTCTCTGCCGTGATCTGGGCGGTGAGCGTCGTCTATCTGCGGCCGATCCTGCGCGAGGAACCCGCCCTCAAGGTCATGACGGTGTCCTTGCCCGCCGCGGGACTTGCTCTACTCCCCTATGGTGGCGCCGCCGTGCTGAGGGTCGACTGGGCGCATGTCGGAGCGGTGGGTTGGGCCTGCATGGCGTACCTGGTGCTCGTCGCCGGCTCCTCGGCGTACGTGGCCTACTACAAGGCCATCGAGGACCTCGGGCCGTCACGGGCCGGGACCACTCAGTTCCTCGTCCCGCCGACCGCCCTCGTGGTCGAGTCCTTGTTCCATTGGCGGGCACCGGTCTGGACTCAGGTCGTGGGTGTCGCCGTGGTGCTCTTCGGGGTCTGGCTGAGTACGAGGCAGCCTACGGCGAAGCCGGTAAGATGGACCCCATGAGAGTCGGCGTGGTCGGTGCGGGGGGGATGGGAGCCGTCCACTGCCGGCATTGGACGGCGGTGGACGGGGTTTCCCTCGTGGTCTACGACTTGGACAAGGACAAGCGCGACGCCCTCGCCCGGGCCAACGGCGCGTGTGCCGCCGCCGATCTTGAAGCCCTTGTCGACGACGCCGACATCGTGGACGTCTGCGTCCCGACCGACCTCCATGGGGACGTCGCCTGCCTGGCCTTGTCCAAGGGAAAGGCGACGCTGGTCGAGAAACCTTTGGCCCGGTCTCTCGAAGAGGCTGGTCGGATCGCCGCCGCGGCCAAGGCCTCCGGGGCTCCTCTCGGTGTCGGCCATGTCGCGCGCTACTTCCCCGAGCACGAAAGCATCAAGCACGCGATCGCGCGCGGCGTCGTCGGCAGGCCGGCGGCGGTTCGGGTCCGCCGGGGCGGCGGCCTGCCCCGCAATTACGACGGCTGGTTCAGCGACCCGAACCGGTCCGGCGGTGTGCTTCTCGACCTTGCCATCCACGATTTCGACTGGATCATCTGGGCGCTGGGCCCGGTGGACAGTGTTTACGCCCGGTCTGTCTCGCTGGGCAAGCCGGTGGCGGGTGCCGACATCAGGGGAGACTACGCCTTGGCGACGTTGCATTTGGCGAGCGGGGTTGTCGCCCACGTGGAGGCCACCTGGATGGACCCGGCCGGTGGACGTGCCACCGTGGAGGTCGCCGGCAGTGAAGGGGTGATCGAGTACGACTCGCGGAACTATCCCACCGTCCGCACGGCGACGGCCGACGGGGCCCGGGCCGAGGCTCCCCACGGGCCGGGAGCGGACCCCTACTTCCGCCAACTCAAGGCGTTCCATGACGCCGTCAAGGCGGGTGGCGCGTCACCAGTCGGCATTGACGACGGGATCGCCGCCCTCAAAGTGGCCCTTGCCGCCGTCGAGAGCGCAAGGACCCTGCAGACGGTCCGTATATCCGCCTGACTTCGACGGTATTGCTGACAGGATCTTCTGTCCGGGCCGTCACTGGCCCGAAAAGTGTCGTCACATCTCTGGCGAGTCCATCGCTGGAGTGCAAATGAAGAAAACCCTGCTACTGATCCCTCTTGCCGCCCTGGGCGGCTTTGCCCATGCGGGCATCAACGCTGTCACGGGCGCCGCGACCGTCGTCGCCGCCCCGGCGAGTGTCCTCGACGACGCGACCGAGAGCAACACCCAAGCGATCGTGTTTTCCGAGCGGACCAACGTCCAACTCGGCGCCGCTTTGGACGTCGACGCCGTCGCGTCCGGCCTCTACAACGGTGCGGGCGACCTGAGTGCGAACACCATTGCCGCGGGCACCTGGGTGAACAGCTACTTCCTGCACAGCGACCCGGTCAAGAATCCGGTCAAGACGTATGAAGGCAGCTTCACCTTCGACGAGAAGATCCTCGGCGTGGTCGCCACCCGCGCCCATCTGAACGCGAGTGACCCCGTCCTCGGCAACCCGGGAACCACGTATCCGACCGGTGCCCCCCTCCACAACGCCCGCGAGTACGAGCTCAGCGCCAACGAGTGGTTCAGCATCAGCCCGGACATGAAGACGATCACGTTCAAGGCGAACACGAGTACGGAAATGGACCAGCTCCGTGTCGTCACCGAGTCGGTGCCTGAGCCGGCCTCGATGGCCGTCCTCGGACTCGGCGTCGCCGGCCTTGTGCGCAAAGCCCGCCGCAAAGCCTAAGCCTTCTCGACCCGACCCACCGAGCCGCCGTATCTCCCGAGGGGAGGTGCGGCGGCAATCTTGTGGCCCCCGTATAAATGCGGGTTTCTTGGTTCAGTCCTTGGCGTCAGGTCCATTTTGTCGGATGATGACGGGGCGGGTGTTTGCCCGGTGGAACTATCTTCCTTGCCCTAGTCCTCAGTGGCCGCCGCACCTCCCGGGAGGGGGATGCGGCGGCCCACTTCTATATCGAAGGCTCCTTCAGAGGGTGCCGCGCAGCGCTTGTTCGCGTTCGATAGACTCGAACAGGGCCTTGAAGTTGCCCTTGCCAAAGCTCGTCGCGCCCTTGCGGTGGATGATCTCATAGAACAAGGTCGGTCGGTCCGTCACTGGCTTGGTGAAGATCTGGAGGAGGTACCCCTCGTCGTCGCGGTCGACGAGGATTCCCAGTTGGGCAAGCTCTTCGATGTCTTCGTCGATTTTGCCGACCCGGTCGGGCAGCATGTCGTAGTAGGACCGCGGCACAGCGAGGAACTGGACACCCCGGGCCATAAGGCGCGAGACGGTGTGGACGATGTCGTCCGTCCTCATCGCGACGTGCTGGCAACCGGGCCCGCCAAAGAACTCCAGATACTCGTCGATCTGGCTTTTCCTTTTGCCCGGAGCGGGCTCGTTGATGGGAAACTTGACCCGGCCGTTGCCGTTCGACATCACTTTGCTCATAAGTGAGGTGTAGTCCGTCGAAATGTCCTTGTCGTCGAAGCTGATGAGGTTTTTGAACCCCAGGACGTCCTCGTACCACTTGACCCAGGTGTTCATCTTGCCCAGCTCGACGTTGCCGACGCAGTGGTCGACTTCGATGAGGCCGATGGGGTCGCCCGGCTGGTCTTCGGCGCGAAAGCCCGGCAAGAAGGGGCCGGTGTAATGGTCGCGGTTGAGGAAGCTGTGCACGGTGTCGCCGTAGGTCTTGATCGCGGCGTGGCGGACGCGGCCGAAATCGTCTTCCAGGGTCTCGGGCTCGATGCTCACCTCCGCTCCGCGGGCGACCGCCGTTTTGAACGACCAGTCCACGTCATCGACTTCGAAGGCGATGTTCTGCACAAAGTCGCCGTGGCGGGCGATCTTCTCTGCCATCGGGTGGCCAGGCCGGAGGGGCGCGGAGAAGACCAACTTGAGGTCGTTCTGTCGGAGCATGTAATCGACCTGGTCGCGGTGTCCGGTCTCAAGGCCGCGGAACGCCTCGATGCTGAACCCGAAGGTGTGCTGGTAAAAGAAGGCCGACTGGCGGGCGTTGTTGACGAAATGCCGGATGTGGTCGACCTTTCGGATGGGGAAGTTATCGGTGCTCATCGTTGTGTCCTGCTGTTGCACGCCCCAATTTCGTCCTCGCGGGCGAGGTTGAATACGGTCGTTACGGGCAACGAAAAGCTCTCTTAAGATTATGACGTCGTCAAGGCCTGGTCTAGACTTGGTCCTTGCGCCACGGAAGCGGCGGGCAGGCTGGGTCCGTTGCAGACTCGGAGCCGTCTGACCCATAATCTCCGGGCAGGCCGATGTAGCTCAGTGGTAGAGCAGCTGTTTCGTAAACAGCAGGTCACCGGTTCGAATCCGGTCATCGGCTCCAGGAATTAGGTTCAAAAAGCTCCCAGCGGGGAGCTTTTCTGTGTCTGGAGAGGGTGCGTGTAGAGAATCATGTAGAGTTTCAAGTCGTTCGACAAACCCAAGACTCATCAGCCCCCGGAGCCGAGTGTTCACCCTAGTGGTTGAGCCGAAGTAGCGCTCGAGAATCTGGTCACGAGAGAGCACGTGGCTAAGGGCGAGGTCCCTGATCAGGGCGATGTCGCGCCTGGTCAGCTTCACAACCATCCCTCCAAGCTGTCATCGTCGGCGCGGTCTCTTTGATAGGAGCGGTCGGGCTTGCAGGCACGGTCACGCCGGTCGCTTTGAAAACCCGTGTCACGGGCAGCTTCCGAGGGCACGTACGGCGGAGTTAAGGTGTGGATTTGCCTGAGTAGCCGACGGGCGGCAGGCGACCTGTGCCCGACATCCTCGATGAGCGGCGCGTTGACCTCGATGTGGACCGGGCTCTGTCCTCGTCGCCAAAGAACGGCTTCTCCAACCGGCATTGAGGCCAGGTCGAACGCCCTTGGATCACCAGCTATATCGCGGTTCAGAAATCGCGTTACGACTGCCGTCAATGGTAATGTGCTCTCCACTGTTGTATATTCTCCTGATGGCCTGAGAACACAACGGAGCATGTCAACGGCGATAGGCGCCGACTGGGTGAATTTCTCGCATGAGAGATCCAATTACGATTTGAGAGGCAAACCTGTGACCCATGTTAATTTTGGTATGAAGGGTACGGTTGTGCAGAATGTACAGACAAATGTTAGTACATTCGACGCGGAGGGTAATGTCACTTCGCGGTTGGTGGATTCCAAGCCCGTGACTCTAACATATGGAGGTGAGGCGAAGATACTAACCGAATTTCATTACGGCCAGCAGCCTACGACCTTATCCTATGGATGGCGCCGGGAGGAAGGTGACCTCGATTTCGGGCGCTGTAGTGTCCACATTCCAGTATGACGTGTGTGGGCGACTGGCAACGATCTCCGTTGGCCCGGGCTACACAACATACAGTTATGATGCTCGCGGAAAGCTTGCCTCCAAGGTTGGCGGCGCTCTCAGAACGACTCTGACATGCAACGATCTTGGTGAGTCGCAGTTGACGATTGCGCCGGACGGAGCTCGGACGACCTATGTGTACAATGGTGATGGTCGTCGCGTAGCCCAGGCGCAACCAGGAGGCTCACTGACGACTTTAGTATACGTCGGTGATGACTTGATAGAGGAAATCAGCTGATGTCTACTGTGTCGTACTTGTACTCCGGACCTGGCCAGTTGGCCGGGCAAAACAGCGGTTCATCGACTTGGGCCGTGCAAGGCGACGGCGGCGGCTCGACAAGCCAGCTAGTGTCCCAAGGCGGCACGGTCACCGACACTTTCTCCTACACTGTCGCGGGCGATTTGCTTTCTCGGACGGGCACTACTGTCATCCCTTGGCAGTTTGGGGCGCAGGATGGGCTCTACACCCCTACTGACGACGACGCTTTGCCGACGGGCCTGTACGCCGGAGTGCTGACTGACGGTGGAGACGGCTGGGATCCGGACGCCGGTTCGTACGCTGTGACCCCAGAGCAGCTAAACGCGGCGATCGGGTTCATGTTCGGCGGGATCGTCGGTATTTTGCCGCGTAACAACTTTGTCGAGCGGTCACTTAATATAGATAAGTTGTCCGCATGCATCGGCTGTTGCGGCCTAAAGATGTTAGCGGATACGCCTGGTGCGAAAACTGTATCCTGGCTAGCAGCACTTTTTGGCGGATCGGTCAAATGTGACTCTTATGACGTCGACCTTGAACCATTGAAGCTCCAGACGCCTGCAAAAGTGTTGTGGAAGACTCTAAGTGAGAAGCTCAAAGTAAAGATTGGTGGCAGGTCATATACGCCGGACGATCTTCCTGACGCATTCAAGGATGCAGCACTAGAAGAGCTACGGTCTAGGCTTGATCCAGAGATTCAAAAGAGTCTGGAAGAATACGACAAATGGAACAAGGATGCAAAGAAGGTGCTCGGTGGGTGGGGTTGCATTGATCCTGGAGCGTGCATAAGTGGATGTGCCGTGGGGTTTCTTCTTCAGGAAGAGCAAAATAGGTCAATATATCCTTGGCAAACATGTGGCATCGGTACTGACTTACAGGGGTGCTATGAGTGCTGCGAGGAGAGAAGGATTGCAGGCAAAATGAGTGGAATTGGATTTAGCCGGTGCTATGTAGGCTGCAGAATGGCTGGTGAATCAGAATGAGAAGAGGGCTATTGCATGTTGCGGCTTTCATCGTTCTTCTTCTTCTTCTTTTTCTTGTGCCGTCCGGCTGCCGGGGAAGACGGGACGCTTATCTTGACGAGGTCTTGCATAAGTGGAGTTTGGCCAACATTAGAGATGTTGACTTACAGTTCCATCCAAAGCTAGAAATCGGCGCACCAGATTGTGTTGTGCTGAGGTCGCCTTATGACGCAGGAAAAGTATTAGAGAAATTTGAATCCTATGCTCGCGATTTGGGAGAACTTAAGCCTAAGTGGCGGATGAAGAAACTCGATATCGGTTACCAAGAAGAATTTCAAGTGGCGCGAGATAAGGCCTTGGTAGTGCTAGTCGCTCCTGACAGAGACTTGGAAAATGGAGGAAAGCCAACCGGGATGACTGTGATAACCTTGTTTCAACTGAAATAGGGTGCCGGAGTTCGTGTTTTTAGGGGACCCAAGTTCGAATCCGGTCATCGGCTCCAGTGCGCCGCACTAGGCGCAGCGACCCGGCCACTGTTTCTCAATGAGCCCGACGGGTCGCGAGCATCTGGTGGTAGACCCCTTCGGTTTTTGCCGCCATCCTTGGCGAACTGAACTCGTCGACGACCAGGCCGTAGGCCTGACGCCCGGTCTCGGCACGGAGCTCCGGCTGGCGGAGCAATTCGGCCGTACGGTCGGCCATCGAGACCGCCTCGCCCGGTGCGACCAAATAGCCCGTGCCTTCGCGGACGACTTCGGGCACGCCGCCGACATCGTTGGCGACCACGGGCACTCCGGCCGCCATCGCCTCGACCAAGGCGATTCCCATCGCCTCCTTCAGTGTCGGGAACACAAAAACGTCCAGCGCGGGCAAGAGGTCGCGCACGTCGGGCCGGTATCCAGCGAACAACACGTTGTCCTGCAGCCTGAGCGAGGCGGCCAAGTCTTCGTATTCGGCCCTCGACGACCCGTCACCAAAGACCACGAAGACGGCGGAAGGGATGTCGTCGACGACCCGACGGGCGGCATGGAGGGCTTGGTCGATCCCCTTGAGCGGGGTCAGGCGTGCGGTCGTGCCAAAGGTGGGGACGCCGGGCTTCAGCCCGAGGGCGGCCCGGGCCGCGGCCCTCACCTCCGGGGTCGGCATCGGCCCGACCGGGATACCGTTGTGCACCACCGACATCCGGGTCTCGCTGAGCCCTTGGGCGACAAGGTGCCGCCGGACTTCGCCGCTGACGGCGATAAGGTGGTCTGAGGCGACAAAGGACAGCTTTCCGCTCAGCCCATGGACAGTGGAGACGCTGGGCACCCGGGCCAGCTTGGCGGCCAGGCTACCGTTGGTCGCTGAGGTCGACAGGTGGCAATGGACGATGTCAAACCGTTCCTGCCGAAACCACCGCGCCATCCGCACGATGGCGAAAGGGTCGACCTTAAGGCGGACGGGGAACTCCTGGACGGGATAGCCCAGGGCCCGGACATGGTCACCAAGGCCACGTCCCCTGAAGGTCGCGAACGAGACGCCATGCCCGCGCAAGCCCAGTTCATGGCAGAGCGTCATCATGCTCGCCACCGCGCCATAGGTGGCGTTGCGGGCGGAGCAGACCTGGACTACTTTCAGCGTGCCGTCGAACGAAGGCGTTCGCGCATGAGCTTCCAAAAGAGGACCGGCGTGCTGGTGTCTCGTCGGACGTTGATCCTGCGCCATAGCATCCTGTCAGTCTGGCTGTCGTTCAGTCCTTTGGCCACCGTCGTGGCGCAGACGTATCCGGCTTGCTCGGCCGCGTCCCGCACCCTACGGTCGACAGCACCGTAAGGATAGCAAAATGACCGGACCTCGTGTCCGACCAGTGCCTCTAGGGTCTCCCGGCATCGCGTCAGTTCTGACCGTAAGTCGTCGTCATTGAGATTTGGGAGCCGGGCATGGGTCACCGAGTGCCCCCCGATCTCCATCCCCGCCCGGTCGGCGGCGACGACCTCTGCGGCCGACATAAGCGGCTCACGCACGTCGCCGTTCCGGTTGTCCCAATCGTTGTGGCCGCCGAGCAGGCCGGACACGATGAACAGGGTGCCGGGCCAACCCTGGGCGGCAAGGACAGGGACGACATCTTGCGCCCAGTGGGCGTAGCCGTCGTCGAAGGTGAAGACGACCGGCTTGGCAGGCAGGCCGGGGCCGCCGTTGAACGCGGCCAACACCTGGGCGGTGCTGACCGCCGTGTGTCCTGTTTTGGCTAGCGCGGTGACATGGCGGCGGAACCGCGCCGGGTGGACGTAGTGGTTCGGGACGGTCGTCCCCGCCGGGAGGGGGGCGATCCGGTGATACATCAGGATGGGGACGCGAGGCATTTGGATGGCCGAAGCCGCTTCATACCTGGGTCCCGGGGCCCTTTTCACGAAAGGCCCGGCCCGTGCGTCTCCATAATATATGTCTGTGAAGCTCTTACAGGCTTGTTTAGTGTTTGGGGTCTGCGCGATTGGCGCGGTCGTTTGGGGACAAGAAACCGGTCAAGCACAGGATCCGGGCAAAACCCAAGACCCGGCCCAGTCGACGCCAGAGAAGCCGCTTACGGAAAAGCCGAAAGTCGAGGTCACCCCTAAGCCGCTTGAAAAGTTTGAGGCGGTCACTTTCGCCGACAAAAAGGGCAAGGTCTATCTGGACCTCCACGAGGTCGCCAATTTCTTCAACCGTCCGCTTAGTTACGACGACGCGACGAAGTACACCACGATGGGCGGCGTCGAGGTCGACCGTTCCAAGCTGCGCCAACTGTACGACGGCACGTCACTCATCGACACCGCCGAGCTAGAGAAATACGGCATCGTCTACGCAGAGGGGGTGGACGGGGTCGCACGGGTGAGCGACGAGGCAGGCTCCTTACCGGTCGTCGTCCCGCCCAAGGCGGTCGAGGTGAGCGTCTCTCGGCAGACCTTGCGGGCCTGGCAGGGAAGCCGGCTGATCATGAAGACCAACGTCAGCACGGGAAAACCCGGCCACGACTCACCACTTGGTAGTTTCAAGACGGGCGGCAAGTACGCGATGAAACTCTCGACGCTCTACAACAACGCGGAGATGCCGTTCGCGGTGCAGGTGGTCGGGGACATTTTTGTCCACGGGTACACCAGCGTCCCGCACAATCCGGCGTCCCACGGCTGCATCCGCATGCCGCTGAGGCCCGAGAACGCGGCCCGGTTCTTTTTCAATTGGGTGGACCAAGGCGTGTCGGTCCGGATCCTGAAGGATTGGACCGAAGCCGCCCAGGAGCTGATCAAGTTGGAGCCAGGCGGGGAAGAAGAACTGGCCACGCCCGGGCACGTCAAGAACGTCCGGTCGGGTTCGGCCTACGGCGTCCGCAAACCGAAGCCCGCCCCGGCGAAGCCCAAGCCCGCCGCGCCGGTTTACGGGCCGCCGATCCCCACGACGCGAGGCGGCGGAAAGACCGGCCGTTGACGAACTAAGTTCCGGTCGGTCCTAATTTTTGCGATTCTGAAAACGCATGTTGCATGTTGGCCTGTATTAGGGCTAGGATGCCTCATATGCGCCTGATATCGCCCGTGGCTTTGCTGCTTGTCGCAGCGCCGGCGTTCGCATTGGACAGCGGCCCGCTCTTGATGCGGGAGCCGACTGTGAACGCCACCGACATCGTGTTTTCATTTTCTGGCGACCTTTGGCGCGTGCCGCGGTCGGGCGGCGTCGCCGTCCGTCTCACGTCTTCGACGGGGACGGAGTCGCACCCGTTCTTTTCGCCCGACGGCAAGTGGATCGCCTTCACCGGCCAGTACGACGGCAACGCCGATGTCTACGTCATGCCGTCCGAAGGCGGTTCGCCGAAGCGGTTGACCGCCCATCCGTCACCCGACGTGGTTTCGGGGTGGACTCCCGACGGAAAGTCTGTCGTGTACACGAGCACGATGTATTCGAACACCGATTACACTCGGATGTTCACCGTGCCGGTCGGCGGCGGATTCCCGACGCAACTGCCGTTCCCCGCCGGGCAGATGGGTGCGATCTCGCCCGACGGGAAGCAGATCGCCTATGTGCCCAATATCAAGTGGGAAGAGGCGTGGAAGCGCTACCGCGGCGGTCAGGCCTATCCGATTTGGCTCGGTCGTCTCAGCGACAGCAAGGTCACCAAGTTGCCTCGGAAGACCGAGAACATTTACAACCCGGCTTGGTTCGGCGACAAGATCTACTACCTCTCTGACGCCAAGGGCCCGGTCGGCCTGATGAGCTATGACCCGGCGAGCGGGCGGACTCAGGAAGAAGTGAAAGGCGAGGGATTCGACCTCAAGGCCGTGAGTGCCGGCCCAGACGTGATCGTCTACGAAAAGCTCGGCGGCATCTACCTTTACGACCCGGCAAAGAAGGAGTCGACCAAGGTCGACATTGATGTCCGCGGCGACTTTCCGGAGATGAGGCCTCAGTTCAAGAACCTCGCCCCCTACATCTCCGACGTCTCCATCTCGCCGACTGGCCAACGGCTCGTCGTCTCCGCCCGTGGCTACATCTTCACGGTGCCGGCGAGCAAGGGCGACTGGCGTATCGTGAACGAGGCCCAGGGGCTCCACCGGCGAGAGGGGTCTTGGTCGCCGGACGGCAAGACGATCGCCTACATCACCGACCCGCAGATCACCGAAGAACTCGAACTCTACGACGTCCAGACTGAGCAGACCCGCAAGCTTAAGCTTGGTGGCTTCACCAGCACGTTCAGCAACTTGTCTTGGTCGCCGGACAGCAAGCGGATCGCGTACCTCGACTACAACAAAAACATGTGGGTCACGGAGGTGGAGAGTGGCAAGACCGTCAAGATCGACCACACCACCTACAACGACCCGCAGTACACGACTAACCTGACCTGGTCGCCAGATTCGGCGTGGATCACCTACGCCCGCGACTTGGACAACCACCTGCACGCGGTGTTCCTCTATGAGGTCGCCACGGGCAAGGTCACCCAGGTCACCGACGGCATGGCCGACGCTTTCGAGCCTGCCTTTGACCGGTCGGGCAAGTACATCTTTTTCGCCGCGTCGACCCAGGTCGGTCAGGCGGCCAGTTGGCTCGACTTGACCAGCCTCAACCAGCCGAACATCCCGGCGTCGCTTTACATGGTGGTGCTTGACAAGGACGGTGGCGACCCGCTGGCCCCCGAGAGCGACGAGGAGCCAGTGAAGGAAGCCCCCAAGGAGGGTGGTGAGAAGCCTGCCGCCGCACCTCAGGGCGCTCCCCCAAAGGCGCGCACCTCGACCATCGACCTGGAAGGCATCCAAGACCGGATCGTCGCCCTTCCCGGCACCTTGACAGGGGTCAGCCGGATCGTCTCCGGCCCGGCAGGGACGTTCTTCGTGCTCGTCCCGGCCAAACGGGCCACGGGCATCTCGTTTGACGGTGCCCCGACGCTCCTCAAGTACACAATGCATGACCGGAAGTTGGCTCCGTTCGCGCAAGGTGTCCAACAAGTCAAGGTCTCGGCCGACGGCAACAAGCTTGTGCTTCTGGCCGGCGGTGTCTCCATCGTCCCGGCAGCCGCACCAGCCGCCGCCCCGGGCCAGGGTGCGGTGAACTTGGACGGACTGACCGCCAAGATCGACCCCAAGGTGGAGTGGGAGCACATGGTGCACGAAGCGTGGTACCACGAGAAGGTCCAACTCTATGACCCTGGAGTCCACGGCATCGACACCGAGGCGATGGCGAAGAAGTACAGCGCTTTTGTGCCGAACCTCACGTCGCGGGAAGACCTGAACTACCTCTTTGTCGACATGATGGGCGAGGTCAGTGTCGGGCACATGTTCCCGGGCGGCGGTGACTCGCCGGCCGGCCCCGCGCCCGTCCCGGGTGGTCTGCTGGGCGCCGACTACACGTTTGACAACGGCCACTACAAGATCGCCCGGGTCTACACCGGCGAGAATTGGAACGGCACCCTTCGGGGCCCGTTGGCCAAGGTCGGTGTCGACGCCAAGGCCGGCGAGTACATCCTCGCCATCGACGGCAAAGAACTCACCCAGGCAACCGACATCTATGTCGCCCTGGAGAACAAGGCGGGCAAGCAGGTCCAGGTGAAGATCGGGCCGAACGTGGACGGGACGGGTAGCCGGACCGTCACGGTGGTCCCGACGGCCAGCGAGACTGGTCTGCGCCAGTGGGCGTGGCGTGAGGACAACCGGCGTTACGTGCTGGAGAAGACCGGGGGCCGCGCGGGCTATGTCCACATTCCCGACACCCAGGCGGGCGCTTGGTCGCAGTTCACCCGCTTCTTCTATGCTCAGACTGACAAGGACGGCATGGTGGTTGACGAACGGTTCAACCACGGTGGCTTGATCGCCAACTTCCTTGTCGACGTGCTGGGCCAGAAACTGGACGCGGCCTACTACCCTCGGGCAGGCAAGCCGTGGCCGTCGCCGGGCGGCGCGATCTTCGGGCCGAAGGTGCTCCTCGCCAACGAGATGTCGGGAAGTGGCGGGGACATGTTCCCCTGGCTGTTCCGCCATCGGAAGATCGGGCCGATCATCGGCAAGCGGACATGGGGAGGCCTGATCGCGGCGTTCGGGTTCCAACTCGCCGACGGCGGGCAGGTCAACGCCCCGGACTGCTCGTTCTTCAACCCCCACACCGGAAAGTGGATGGTCGAGGGATGGGGTGTCGACCCCGACATCGACGTCGACCTTGACCCGTACCTGTGGCGGCAGGGCCGCGACAGCCAGCTGGACCGGGCGATCGAGGAGATCAACAAGGCCCTGCGCGACTACAAACCGATCCCGCTCACCAAGCCGGCCTATCGCGACAAGTCGAAAGTCAGCGACGACGGCCAAGGCAAGGCCCGCGAAGGCGGGGAGTAGGGGACGACGGGTGGCCCGCCGCAGGTGCGACGGGCCACATTTCCGATTTCCGACATAGAATGAGTGACATGGTCCAAGCCGCCGTTTCCGCGTTGCCGGGCCGGGCGGGCCTGCGGATGCTCGTGGCCGGCCAGGGCGGCCTTCTGGCCGCCGCGGACTTGAACGGAGGGCTCCGGCTCTATGCGGACCGCCAGGAAGTCTGGTGTCGAGAAGACCTCGACCGAGACGGCAAGACAAGCCAAGCGGCCCGGGTCACCGACATGGAGTTCGATTTGGACGGCCGCCTCTTGGTCGTTGTGGGCTCGCACGGGGTCATGTGCGTCGACACCTCAAATGGCGCGACCCGATGGCGGCAGAGAAGACGCTGGGAGTTCGGTCTGTTGGCCGACCTGCCCTTGACAGTCTGCATCGGGGCCGACGGCGACTTTGTCGTGTCATTTGCTTCCGGGCGTGTCGAGCGGCTCACGATGTTGGGCCGCAAGAAACGGCATTGGCATGACCACTCCGCGCCGCAGTCCATGTCGTTTGACCTTGAGAGCAAAACTCTCTTTGGCGCGGACGGGCAGGGAGTCCGGTCGTGGGACGCGTCTGTTTGGCCACCGGTGGAGCGTGCCGCCCTGGTGGGCCGCTGGGTGAAGGTCGTCGCGGTGCCCAAGCGTCCCTTCTTTGTCGCCCGCCGGCTCGATGCTACCGTGGCCTTGGACACCAAGTCGCTGGACGTCTTGTGGTCGGTACCTGGCCCGGTCGCCCATCCGGCGATGGCAGTGACGCCGTCTGGCGACTTTGTGGCCTGGATCGACTCCGACGCCGTCGTCGTCCACAACGCAACCGACGGCCGTCTCGTGGAGCGCAGAGTCACCCGTCACCGGCCCCTTTGTGTGGTCGCGGACGACGCGGGTTTTGTCGCTGGGCTGGCAGACGGAACTTTGGAAGAGTGGGCGCCGCCGGGCGACGGCGGCGCCTGACCGCCCGGTTACTTGTGGCTGACGCAGCAGCACTTGTAGTGCGGGGCGCCGCACATGCCGCACTTCTCGAACAGCGGAGAAGACAACTCCATCGGGATGGCCGCGCTGGCAAAGGCGGGGACGGCAATGAGGGCTACGGCGACGAGTTTGAACAGAGTTTTCATGTCTATCTCCTGCGCCACGGCCGGTCGGCCGTCGGCGGCTACATCAGATAATGCACCCGACGCCGTGGCGTTCGCTCCTTGACCCATAAAGGAATCAAGGTCCTTACAAGTGTCGTCCGGTCAGAACGTGTGGATCGGGAACCGAGACGCCAGGTCGACGACCTGTCTCTTTGCATCCTGGACGTTGGCCTCGTCGGCAGGGGCCCGTAGCACCTGGGCGATGAGCCGGGCGATCTCGGCCATTTCGGACTCGCCCATCCCTCGGGTGGTGACGGCAGGAGTGCCGAGGCGGACGCCGGAGGTCACGAAAGGCGACTCGGGGTCGTTGGGGATCGAGTTCTTGTTCGTCGTGATGTTGGCGTGTTCCAGTGCTTCTTGGGCGACCTTGCCGTTGACCCCGAACGGTCTGAGGTCGACCAGCATCATATGGCTGTCAGTCCCGCCGCTGACGACACGGAACCCTTGGTCGACCATCGCAGCACACAGGGCCTTGGCGTTCAGGGCCACCTGTTTCGCGTAAGCCTTGAACTCGGGGCGGAGAGCCTCGGCGAAGGCGACCGCCTTGGCCGCGACCACGTGCATGAGCGGGCCACCCTGGAGGCCGGGGAAGACGGTCTTGTTGATCTTCGTGATGAACTCTTTGTCACCCAGGACCATGCCCCCACGGGGCCCGCGGATGGATTTGTGGGTCGTCGAGGTGACGACTTGGGCATGCCCGAACGGTGACGGATAGCACCCGCCCGCGATGAGGCCGCTGTAATGTGACATGTCGCACATGTGCAGGGCACCGACCTCGTCGGCGATGCTCCGGATCCGGGCGAAATCAAACTCGCGGGAGTAGGCCGTCGCGCCGCTGACGATGACCTTGGGCCGATGTTCGACGGCGAGCCGGCGCATCTCGTCATAGTCGATCATCTCGCTGTCGTCACGCACGCCGTAGGGCACCACCGTGTAGAGCTGCCCGCTGAAGTTCACGGGCGACCCGTGGGTCAGGTGCCCGCCGTGGGCGAGGTTCATCGCCATGAGGGTGTCCCCAGGCTTCATGAAGGTGAAGTACACCGCCATGTTCGCGTTAGCCCCGCTGTGCGGCTGGACGTTGGCGGCTTCGCAGCCATAGAGTTCGCAGACACGTGAAATGGCGAGCCGCTCGACCTCGTCGGCGAAGTCGCATCCCCCGTAGTACCGCTTGCCCGGATACCCCTCGGCGTACTTGTCGGTCAGCACGCTGGCCATGGCCTCGCGCACCGCCGTGCTCGCGATGTTCTCGCTGGCGATCAGTTCGAGGTTGTGCTCCTGTCGCTCGACCTCGCGGCCAAGGATGGCCGCGACTTCAGGGTCGACCTCGGCGAGGGGGGCGCGGTGACGTCGGACGGTGTCAGACAGGCTGGGCATGTGCTTCGAGTATGCCCTGTCGGAGACCGGGCGGGGGGATCGTCCGTTATCCCTATGTCAGACCGTACTCGGGCTGTCCCCGTATAATCACACCGACATGAGGATCGGCCTTTTCCTTGCCCTTTTTGGCGACAAGAGCCTTGACGAAGCCCTCGACATCGCGGCCGGGCTCGGCCTGCAGGCCGTTGAACTTGGTGCCGGCGCGTACCCGGGCCGCCAGCACCTTGACGTGCCCCAGTTGCTCGCGAGCAAGTCGGACCGCGACGCCCTACTGAAGAAGATCGACAAGAAAGGCATGGTCCTGAGCGCGCTCAGTGTCCATGGCAACCCCATCCACCCGGTCAAAAGCGTCGCCGAAGACCACCACAACGCGTTTCGCGACGGTGTGAAGCTGGCCGGCCTGCTGGGCGTCCCCGTCGTCAACGGTTTCAGCGGTTGCCCCGGTGACGGCCCCCGGGCCAAGAACCCGAACTGGGTCACGTGCGCCTGGCCCGACGAGTTCCGCGACATCCTGGATTGGCAGTGGAAGCGGCGTGTCATCCCCTACTGGCGGGAACAGGCCGCCTACTTGAAGGAACACAACGTCAAGTTTGCGATCGAGATGCACCCAGGGTTCGTCTGCTACTCCAACGACACGTTGCTGAGGCTCCGACACGGGGTGGGCAAGAACGGTGACCAGATCGGCGCGAACTTCGACCCCAGCCACCTGTGGTGGCAGGGTATCGACCCGATCGCCGCTGTCCGTGAACTGGGAGAAGAAGGCGCCCTGTTCCACTGTCATGCCAAGGACACACGGATCGACCCCTACAACTCGTCGCGCAACGGCAACCTGGACACAAAGAGCTACGGCGACATCCTGGAGCGGTCGTGGGTGTTCCGCAGTGTCGGTTATGGGCACGGGGCCGACTGGTGGAAGGACTTCGTCAGCAACCTGCGCATGGTCGGCTACGACTACGTCTTGAGCATCGAGCACGAGGACGGCCTCATGTCGAGCATGGAAGGTCTGACCAAGGCCCTTGCCGTGTTGAAAGAGTCGGTCATCGCGGAGTCGGCCGGGCCGATGTTCTGGGCCCGCGACTGATCCCCACGTGTGGCGGTGGTGGGGACGCGACGCGGCCCACCACCGTCCTATCGGGTAAATCCTTTGTCTTGGTCGGACGTCTGAGTAGAGAGGTGGACGCGCGATGATAGCGGCAATAGCCGTACTGGCATTTCAACAGCCCAAGCTGGACTTTAACGAGATCGAGGTGCGGAAGCACGACGCCTTTGCCGCCCTCAAGTCGTTCAAAGGCCGGTACCGGATTGTCACCGTCCCCGCAAACGGTACGGCAATCGTCCAAGAAGTCATCTACGTCTTCAGCCCCACGGGCCGTCAAGTCCTCGTCACCGTCAATGAGAAGGCGGTCGTGGAGATGGGGTGGACGGCCAAGGAGACATGGCGCGTCGCCTATACCGACCGTAAGTACATGAGCCAAGCCGTCGAGGACGGACTGAAGCCCAAGCCGTTCAAGGCTTTAGCGGTCGAGAACGGCCAGGTCAATTTCGTCGTCGGCGAGGAGGGTATGCGCCTCAACGCCGAGCCCGTGCCCGTGGTAAACAGGATCGTCGACGACAAGGTGGACGGTGAGGTCATGACCAAGGTCAGCGCCTCATCGAAGAACGTCGTCACCGGTGGAGAGTTGCGCGTGGACCAGTGGTTTGCAAAGGGTGACTGGGTTGTCCGCCGGTTTGACATCTCTTCGCTACAGGACGGTGTGGTCACGATCAGTGTCCGGGGCACCCTGCAGGGCGCCGACTTCAAGGCGGCGACGCCGGTCGGGATCGGCAAGCTGCCGACCGACCAATTGAAGGGATTCACTCGAGAGAAGGGCCCCGGCGGCACCTGACCCGGCAGACGAAAGGCCGCATCGGTATAATCTGACCCCGGCCCTGACCGGCCCTTCGGAGGCTCCCGGCTTTGCATTCACGCAACCAGCTTTATCTTGTCTTGGTCGTCGTCCTGACCGCCCTGTCGGCGTTCGGCTTCTACAAGAGCAAGTTTTCATATGGACTTGACATTCAGGGTGGCGTCCGACTGACGTACCTGATGGACATGACGACGCTGAGCAAGGCCAACCAGGGCCGTGCCGCGTCCATGCAGTCCGACCTGACCAAGATCCTGGAGAACCGCGTCAACGGTTCCCTCGGCGTCGGTGAGGCGACCGTCCAGCCCAAGGGTGACGACCAACTGGTCATCGAGCTGCCCGGCTACACGGACATCGAGCGTGCCAAGCAGATCCTGAGCTCGACCGCGAAAATCCAGGTCTACCACGCAAAGAACGTCACCACGCCGGTGCGCCAATTGCGCTATGCGGAGGCCGGCCGTTCGAGCGAGGGTGGGCGCCCCGAAGTTGATTTCTACCGTACCGTCGACCCGAGCAAGACGATCAAGCCGGGAGACGACGAGTACAAGAAGATGATCGAGGGTTGGGACTTGATCCTCGAGGGTGAGGACGTCACCGGTGCCCAGCCCCTTATCGAGGGCAACAAGACGAAGCCGGAGTTCTTCTTTGGTGGACAAGGCGCGCGGAACCTGGAGACGTGGAGCCGCAAGTACGCCGGGCAGCAGGAGAACATCGCGTTCGTCTTGGACGGCGTCGTCCTCAACATCGCCCCGTTGGAAAAGAACGCCATCCTTTCGACGACGGCGTTCATTAACGGCGACTTCGACCCGAAATACGTCACCCAGCTTTGCGACCTGATCAAGTCGGGGTCGCTCCCCGTGGAGCTCAAGGAGCTGGCGAGCGAGCAGGTCGACCCGACGATCGGCAAGGGCGCGCTCCATCAGATGGTCACGGCGTCGGGCATCAGCATGGGTCTGATCGCGCTGTTCCTGATCGTCTACTACGGGTTCCCGGGTGTCGTCGCGACGATCGCCCTCGGTCTCTACACCCTGTTCACTTTGACTGTCTTGCGGCTGGCCAACGCGACATTCAGCCTTGCGGCGATCGCGGCGTTCGTCTTGTCGGTCGCCATGGCGGTCGATGCCAACATCTTGGTGTTTGAGCGGGTCAAGGAGGAAATGCGCAACGGCAAGAAGCTCTTGTCTGCCATCGACCTTGGCTTCAAGCGGGCCTTGACCGCGATCATCGACTCTAACATCTGTACCATCCTCACCTCGGTCGTCCTTTGGGTGCTGGGGCAGGGGACGGTGAAGGGCTTCGCCACCACGCTCATCCTTGGTGTCGTCATCTCCTTCTTCACCGCCATCACGGTGACGCGCTCCCTCCTGTTGGGGTGCATCTCGATGAACTGGTTCAACGACCCCAAGTACTTTGCCCTTGGGCGGAACTGGTTCGGTGAGGCCCTGGAGCAGGGAGCCCACTCGAAAACTCTCAACATCATCCCGCGGATGAAGCTCTACTTCGGCATCTCCGCCGTGTTGATCATCCCTGGCCTGATCTGCTTCGCCATGGGCGGTCTGAAGCCCAACGTCGAGTTCCAGGGCGGCTACGAGGCCCAGTTCGTCGGCACGGGCAGCGAGAACATCAACCAGATCCGTGACGGCCTGGAGAAGGCAGGGTTCAAGGGCGGGAACGTCAAGTCGGCGACCGTCAGCGGCAAAAAGGTGGTCTACATCACCCTTCCGCCGAGCAACGCTTTGCCGGTCGGTGACCCCGACGCGAAGAACAAAATCGCGAAGGCGGCCGGCCTGAACGTCGAAGGAAGCTCGCTGGCGATGGTCGGCCCGACGATCCAAAAGGAATCGATCCAGTCCGCCGTCCTTGGCGTGTTGATCAGTTCGGCGTTGATCGTCGTTTACTTAGGCCTGCGGTTCGGGTTTGCCCTCGGTGGCATGAAGAACGGCCTGAAGTTCGGCGGTTCGGCGGTGATCGCCTTGTTCCACGACGTCCTTTTTGTCGTCGGCAACGCCGCGGTCTGCGGCATGTTGTTCGGCTGGGAGGTGAGCTCGCTCTTTGTCACCGCCATGCTGACCGTCATCGGGTTCAGCGTCCACGACACCATCATCATCTTCGACCGTATCCGAGAGAACTTGGTGAAGCCGATCGCCGGAGAGACATTCCAGCATATTGTCGACAAGTCCATCACGCAGTCGATCGCCCGGTCGCTGAACACCTCGATGACGGCCATCGCGACCCTCGTGATCCTCACCGCGGTCGGCACGCCGACGCCGGAACTCAAGTTCATGTGCGTCACGATGCTGATGGGCATCATCACGGGCACCTATTCGTCCATCGCCAACGCTTCTCCGATCCTCTTCATCTGGGACAAGCTGGTTATCAAGCGGCGAGGCGAAGAGCACGGCCTCTTGGGCGAGGCGACGCGCGAAGCCAAGCAACGTGCCGCAATGGCGGTGAGTTACGCCACGGCGGGAGCGTCGAACGGGGCCACCGAAGCGGCCAAGGCCGAAGCCAAGTCCGGTTACGGCCAGGTGCGGCGGCGACGGTCGGTGGTCGACCAGGCGAGCCAGGAGATCGACGAGTGATCGCTCTGCCCGGCCACCGTCAGGTGGCCGGGCAGTTCTGTGTCAGGAGTTGGCCAGCGCCAGCCGGACGAGCTCGCGCGACGGCTTGAACTCCATCGTTTCGCGGACCGTCTCCAGGATCTCGACCGGCACGTGGTCCGCCCCTTGGCACAAACGGTCAAGCACCGCGTCCACGAGTGGCTCGGGAGTCGACGCCCCGCTTGTCACGCCGACGACTTTGCTTTCGTCTATCCACGACTGCTCGATTTCCTCGGGGGTCATGATCAAGTGGGCCCGGGCGCCCCGCGATGCGGCGACTTCGCGCAGACGGTTGGAGTTGGAGGACATCGTCGAGCCCACGACGAGGACGAGGTCGCACAGTTTGGCCATCTCCTTGACCGCGCCCTGACGGTTCGTCGTCGCGTAGCAGATGTCTTCCTTCTGGGGGAGCTCCATGTGAGGGAAGCGGCGCTTGAGGACGTCGATCGTCGCCGTCACCTCGTCGACGCTCAGGGTCGTCTGAGTCACCACGGCAAGGCGGTCGTGGGGTGGGAGTTCGACCTGCTCGGCCTCTTCGGGAGTTTCGACAAGCACCATCCGGCCTGGTGCCTCGCCCATCGTGCCCTCTGCCTCCACGTGGCCACGGTGCCCGATGTAGACCATCAAGAACCCTTTGTCGGCAAACCGCCTCGCTTCGTTGTGGACTTTGGTGACGAGCGGGCACGTGGCGTCGACGATGGTCAGGCCGCGCTCCGCCGCTGCGGCTCTCACCGCCGGCGAAACGCCGTGAGCAGAGAAGACGACGACCGCCCCCTCCGGGATGTCGGCGATGTCCTCGACAAAGACGGCCCCGCGTGCCTCGAACGACCGCACGACATGCTCGTTGTGCACGATGGCGTGGCGGACGTACACCGGTGCGCCGTGGATGCGGAGGGCGAGGTCCACGACTTCTACCGCATAGGCGACCCCGGCGCAAAAACCTCGGGGGGCGGCGAGGATGATCTTCTCCATCGTCTGCCTTGATTCTACGCTCCCGACCGGCCATGGTCCCGACAGCGGGTCGTGGCGACGCTGAACGACTGCATGACGTGGTCGGTGGGAGGCAGGAGCTTGGAAACTTCAAGGCTGACGTCGACCACGGTGGGGAATTGGTCGAGCACAGCGTCAGCGCACAATGTGGCGAGCCGTTCTACGGTGAGGCAGGAGTTCTGGTCGGAAACCTCTCTGACGAGGGTGGCGACTGAGACGTAGTCGACCGTGTCCTCCATGCGGTCCGTCGATGTCGCTTGGGTGTCGAGCGACAAGCGGACGTCGGCGCGGTACCGGCAACCGACCACCCGCTCTTCGGCAGACGCCCCGTGTTTGCCGTGGAACTCCAGGCCGGTGATGGTGAGGGTGACCATGCCCATAGGGAGCCAGTTTGGCGTGATTTCACCAACCTACGCAGGCCGGGGGTGGTCCTTCTTTTCACCCTTTCGAGGTCGGGCTGTGCTAAAATCACTCGAACAACCAGGCAAGCCTCGGGAGATCGGGTGGGGTGGCCGTCGGGCCTCCCTTTTTTGTTCCCCAAGGCATGTCGGCCAACAGGAGATAAGCGATGGATATCATGCAACAACTGCAACAGATCGCCACGGAAAGGGAACTTCCCGTCGACGAACTCAAGCTGGAATTGGAGCAGGCTCTGGCCGTCGCCTACAAGAAGTACAAAGGGGTCGCCGGTGATGTGACCGTGCGCCTGGACAAGACCGTCAACACCGGCGCGGTGATCGAAAAGGAGGTCGTCGGCGAGGTTTTGGAGCCGAGCTTCCAGATGAGCCTTGACGTCGCCCGCAAGCACCGGCCGGAAGCCCAGATCGGCGACTTCGTCGCGGTCGAGATCGACACCCAGACATTTGGCCGGATCGCGGCGACGACGTTCAAGCAGGTCTTGCAGCAGAAGTTCCATGAGGCGGAGCGGCGCAAGATGCACGACCAGTTCAGCGAACTCGTCGGAGAGGTCGTCAGCGGCCAAGTCAGCCGAAGGGAAGAGTCGAGCGTCCTTGTCCAGGTGAACCGGATGGAAGTCGAGTTGCCGAAGCGCGAGCAGGTCGGCACTGACGACTACCGGCCGAACGAGCGTCTGCGCCTCTACATTCTGCGGATCGAGGACACGAGCCGGGGTTGGAAGGTCATCGCCAGCCGGAGCCACCCGAACTTGCTCCGCAAGCTCTTGGAACTCGAGGTCCCCGAGATCGCGGACGGCGTGGTGGAGATCATGTCCGTCGCCCGGGAGCCGGGCCAGCGCAGCAAGGTGGCGGTCATCAGCCACGACGAGCGTGTGGACGCGGTGGGCTCGTGCGTCGGCCCGCGCGGCAGCCGGATCCAGGTGATCATGGACGAGCTCAGACCGGAGAAGATCGACATTGTGCCGTGGGCCGAAGAGCCGCGCCAGTTCATCATCAACGCCCTGAGCCCGGCCAAGGTGAACAGCATCAAGATGAACATGGAGGAGCGGTCGGCCTATGTCATCGTGCCAGACACCCAGTTGTCGTTGGCGATCGGCCGTGGTGGACAGAACGTCCGCCTTGCCGCGCGGTTGACGGATTGGAAGATCGACATCCGCAGTGAGCAGCAGGCCCAGGAAGAGCGGAAGGGCCCGGCGGAGGACAAGTCTTAACCGCCGCTCCGGTCCGGTCGTGTGTCGTCTGTCGGGCGAAGCGTGCCCAGACTGAACTGTTGCGGTTGCGGTTGGCACCGGGAAGGGAGCCCACACTCGGCCCCGCCCCGGGTCGGTCGGCATATTGCTGTGACACGCCAGAGTGCCGAGAGGGCCTGACCGCCCGCGGAAGACTGGCCAGGGCGTGGCGCCGCCCCGTGGACGAAGGCCTTCTCAGGGCCGTGCGCCAGGTGATGGAATGTCAGCAGAGGTAAAACAACGGTCCATGCATGTGAAGCTCGCCGAAGTCGCCAAGGCTCTGGGCTCGACGCCCGACGCCGTGGAGACGGCGCTCGCCGGTGTCGGCATCGAGGTCACGAACGGGCAGTTCGAGGCCGATGACGACGTCATCGAGTTGGTCGGTGAGGAAACCGGCGCGACGCCGTCGCACGTCGCCGCCGGCAAGGCCTTGTTGCGTGGCGGTGGCAAAACGGTCACCCTTCCCCACGGCAGGACTCCCCGCGACATCGCCGCCGCCGTCGGCGTGCCCGACAAAGAGGTCCTCACCACCCTGATCAAGGTCTTCAAGCAGATGAAGACTTTGACCATGGTCTTGGAAGACGACCTCACGGAGAAGCTGTGCAAGGAGTTCGGCTTTGAGGTCGTCTGGGAAAGTGCCCAAGCCCAAACAAAGCCAGTCGCCCCGGCCAAGGCGCCAGCGAAGTCGGGCGGCAAGACGGCGAGGCCGCCGGTCGTCACGATCATGGGCCACGTCGACCATGGCAAGACGTCCTTACTCGACTACATCCGCAAGTCGAACGTCGTGGCCAAGGAGCACGGCGGCATCACCCAGCATATCGGTGCCTACCAGGTGAACTTGCCGGAGGGCACCATCACCTTCTTGGACACGCCGGGCCACGCGGCGTTCACCGCGATGCGGGCCCGCGGAGCCCAGGTCACCGACATCGCGATCCTCGTGGTCGCGGCGGACGACGGCATCATGCCGCAGACGATCGAGGCCATCGCCCACGCCAAGAACGCGGAAGTCCCGATCATCGTCGCCGTCAACAAGATCGACAAGGCCGGGGCCAACCCTGACCGGGTGCTTCAGCAACTCACCCAGCATGACTTGATCCCCGAAGCTTACGGCGGCCAGGTGATCACGGCCAATGTCTCGGCGGTCACCGGCGAGGGGGTGCCCCAATTACTGGAGCTCATCCTGCTCCAGGCCGAGGTCCTGGAACTGGACGCCGACCCCAAGGGTGCCTTCGAGGGCGTCGTCATCGAAGCGAAGTTGGAAAAGGGGCGGGGCCCGGTCGCCACGGTGCTGGTGCAGGAAGGCACCCTGCATATCGGCGACATCGTGACCGTCGGCGAGACGTACGGCAAGATCAAGGCGATGACCGACTGGGCGGGAGCCCGGTTGACCGCCGCCGGGCCGTCGACGCCGGTCGAAATTTTGGGCCTTGACGCCGTGCCGCCGGCTGGTGAAAAGGTCGAACTCGCCGAAAACGAGCGGGCCGGGCGTGAATTGGCCGAGTCTCGCGCGCAAGCCGCCCGACTGCGTTCACTGGCGCCGGTCAAGCGCAAGGTCACGCTTAAGGAGATCCGCCAACACCTCGACGCCGAAGAGACGAAGGACCTCAACCTGATCGTCCGGGCTGACGTCCAGGGTTCGGTGGAGGCGGTCCGCGGCCTCCTCGAAAAGCTTGAGAACCCAGAAGTCGAGGTGAAGGTCAAGCACGCGGGAGTCGGCCCGATCACCGAGAGTGACGTCCTCCTCGCCAGCGCGTCGGACGCGATCATCGTCGGATTCAACGTCAAGCCCGAGCCCAAGGCCAAGAGCGAGGCCGAAAGGCAGAAGGTCGAGGTCCGCACCTACACGATCATCTACGAGTTGATCGAAGACATCGAAGCGGCCCTGAAGGGCATGCTCGCCCCCAAGTTCGAGGAGGAGTACCAGGGCACCGTCGAGATCCGCGCGGTGTTCAAGCTCTCCCGGTCAGGCAAGGTCGCCGGAAGCCACTGCACCGACGGCAAGATCACCCGCAACAGCAAGGTGCGCGTCCGTCGGGCCAAAGAGGTCGTCTTCGAGGGCGAACTTGACTCGCTCAAGAACGTCAAGCAAGACGTCCGCGAGATCATCGCCGGCCAAGACTGCGGCATCAAGTTCCAAGGCTGGGAAGACTTCTTGGAAGGCGACGAAATCGAAGCGTACGAACTCGTCCAAGTGAACTGATTGGAAACCAGATACCCTACATTAAGGTAGGTGAGATATATGGACGCGATCGAAGCGGTTTACGAAGGCCAGATCACGATCAAGTCGGCGGCATGCCAGACGGCCGCCACAGTCCAGTCTTGGGGATTGTCACCCGATGGCAATGTCGTCCGCGCGACGCTCACTGTCTACCGCAGTGCCTCGGGCGACCAGGAGATGTACACGTGTCGTCAGGGTCAGACCGAGAACTTCAGGATTCTGTCGGAGCCCGATGACATCGCCATCGTCACCGGAGGCGGTCAGCACGTCACGTTGATGCCTCATGACGCGGTGGTGAGCTTGGGGTACTTGGGGATTCTCTTGCCCGAAGACGTATCGAGGCTCGTCGTCCGCGTGCCGAAGAAGTCAGAACCGGTCGAGGATGTTTGTGGTGGTCGTGAGGGGTGCGTGGTCCGGTGTCTCGATCGTGCGTCTGGTACCCATGACACCGTCGCAGTGACAGACAGTGGCCGTTCCTATCTGAAGACAGTTGCCAAGCGCCCCCAGGCCCGCTGGGAGCTGCAGGGCTCGTCCGGCGGCTATCCCCAGAACATCAGCTTCTGGTCGTACAACTACGATGGTAGCGTCATGGCCGAGGCCCGTTGGGTTCTGAAGGGCTGGAAAGCAGTGCCCAACCAGGAACTGCGGCGAGACTCGTTCATCAGTGCTGGAGCGAGTGAAGTCATCATGAAAGATGGCACGGGTCTCGGCGGCAAATACGATCCGGGCCGAAAGGACACCTGGAAGTTTTACCGGGACCAACTGGCCATGCATGGCGTGCCAAAGGAGCCGGCTCACCCGCCCTACGCAGCCATTGGCCTGTCTATCCTAGTGGTATGCCTCGTCGCCGTCGCCACGTGGATCAGACTCGGGACTAGGTGGAAAGGCGCCGCCCAGCGGTAAGCAACCTTGGGCGCGGCACCGCTTTGCCAACCTACGGAACTATTCGATACCGAACCGGCAGGCCGTTCGCTCAGCCCTTGTGGGGGACGAGCGTGGTGACCACGCCGTCGGGGGTGGTCAACTCCATGCTCCCGCTGTCCCGGTAGGCCAAGGTAGCGGTCCGCGACTGGCCGATCTGTTGGACGATCTGCTTCTTGACCATTTCGAACCCGGCCTTGATCAGATCCGGGGCGCTGTCGTCCAGCTTGATGTCGGTCATCGTCGTCGTGAAAGTCTTGCCGTCCGTCTTCCAGGTCCCCGTCGCGTTCATTTTGAACTCGGGAAGGTTGATCAGGCCGGTCTGCTGGCCCGGGACGGTGATGACCCAGGTGGCCGTGTTGTCGGCCTTGATGTCGACGACGGCAGGGTACTTCTTGCCTTGGGCGTCGATGCTCATGTCCCACTTGCCCACCGGGGTCCGATGGGCGCAACCAGCCAAGAGCAGAGCGGGCACCGCGACGAGGAGGAAGGACGGCTTCATAGGCAAAGTATAGCGAGTCCTCATCTTGGCGTCCCGGCAGAGGCACCGACCAAGTCCTAAAATAGACGGGATGGGTATCTCGCCGAGCATCACCCGACGCAAGACCAAGCCCTGTCGGGTCGGGTCGGTGACGATGGGGAACGGACACCCGGTCGTCGTGCAGTCGATGATTACCGAGGAGACGCGCAACGTCGAGGCGTGCGTCGAGCAGATCATCGCCCTCCACCAGGCGGGAAGTGAGATCGTCCGCGTCACGACGCCCACCCTTGGCGAGGCCCAGTGCCTGGAAGCAATCAAGGCCAAGGTCACGGAGCAGTACCGGGACGTGCCGATGACGGCCGACGTCCACCACCAAGGCAGCGCGATCGCCGTTGAAGCGGCCAAGTACGTCGACGAGATCCGGGTGAACCCCGGCCTCTTCGTTTTCAAGCGGCACGGGTCGCGTGTCGGTCTCGATATCCGAGGCCGCCAAGAAGAGAAGGGCGTCGACGAATTGCGGGCCGAGATGGCATACGACCCCGCGGAGTGGAAGGAAGAACTCGACGCCATCGAAGAAAGCTTCGTGCCGGTGATCGAGGCGTGCAAGGCCCGTGACCGGGCGATGCGCGTGGGCGTGAACCACGGTTCGCTCAGTGAACGGTTGTTGGTCACGTACGGCGACACCCCGGAAGGCCTCGTCGAAAGCGCCCTTGAGTACCTCCGCCTTTGCGAAAAGCATGGCTATTTCAACCTCAACATCAGCGCCAAGGCCAGCCGGGTGCCGGTCATGGTCGCCGCCAACCGCCTGATGGCCCAACGCCTGGACGCCGAAGGCATGAACTACCCCCTGCACTTGGGGGTCACCGAGGCTGGAGACGGCCAGTACGCCCGGGTCAAGAGCACGGCAGGGATCGCGACGCTTCTCATGGAGGGCATCGGCGACACGATCCGGGTCAGCCTAGCGGAGGACCCGGTGAACGAGATCCCAGTCTGTTACGAGATTCTCCAGTCCTTAGGCTTGCGTAAGACCCAGGTCGAATACATCGCGTGCCCGAGTTGTGGTCGTACAAAATTTGACTTGCCGACCGTGCTCAACGAGGTCCGCACCGCCACCCGTCACCTGGTCGGGCTCGACATTGCGGTCATGGGGTGTATCGTCAACGGCCCTGGGGAGATGGCTGACGCCGACTACGGCTATGTAGGTGCGGCAGGAGGGAAGATCACGCTCTACCGTAAGCGCGACGTCGTCAAGAACGGCATCCCCCAGGAACAGGGCGTCGAAGAACTGGTCGGGCTCCTCAAGGCGGACGGGGTCTGGAAGGACCCCGCACCGTAGCTTCAGTTCTTGACGGCCATGTCGACCTGGACGTTGGCGGCCCGCAACCGCCCGCACAGGATCTTGGCGATGTTGAGCAGGACGACCTTGGCGATGACGGGCTCTTCTTCCATCACCGTCCACAATTCGGAACTGCGGATCACGGCGGCCCGGCAGTTGCCGACCGCGACGACGGTGGCGCTGCGCGGCATGTCGTCGACCAGGGAGATCTCGCCGATCACCGCCCCCGGCCCGGCCTCGCTGATCATCTCGCCGCTGAACGTGTTGATGCGCGCCTTGCCGTCAAGGATGATCATCACGTCCGAGTCCTTGGCGAACTGGCGCACCATCGTGTCGCCGCCGTTGAAGGTCTTCTCCTCAGCAAGCAGACTCACCCGGTCAATCTGCGAGCCGGTCAAGCCGCTCCAGAGGTAGCTGCTACGAAATGCCGAAGCCAGGTCCATCGGAGTCATGCCCTAGTCTAGCAAGACACGCGCGGTCCCCGTCAATCGCGCGAGATGGTCGGGCTGGAACTCTCGTCCTATTCCCGCCGTCCCGGGGCGGGTGATGAGGCAAAATGAGCCCGCAGGGGCAACGCCCTTTCATTTTTCAACCGGAGAACAACCCAGATGTCCAGTATCAAGCCTCTTGGCGACAAGATCGTCGTCCAACTCGTCGAAGCCGAGGAGAAGACGGCCGGCGGCATCCTCCTTCCCGACAGTGCCAAGAAGAAGCCGACCGAAGGCAAGGTCGTCGCCGTCGGCGAGGGGCGTGTCCTGGAAAGCGGCGAACGCAACAAGCTCACCGTCAAGCCGGGTGACCGGGTGCTCTTCAGCAAGTACGGGGGCAACGAGGTGACGGTCGGCGTCGAGGAATACACGATCCTCGACGAAGACCAGGTTTACGCCGTCATCAAGTAAACAGTCCGCCCACGGGCGCCGCCATTGATCATGGCCGCGCCCGTCTTATGTTGCGTCAAGCAAGAAGGCCAAAGGTTCGCGCCCGCATCGCCTTCAGCCTTGGGGTCAGCATGCCGCCTCCGGCCGCCCGTGTCCGCTCGGCTGTCGCCCAGAGTTTGCGCGCCAAGAGGTGTTGCCCCATCATCGCACGGGTCTCTGCCAGGGCCTCGTTGGCGTAGACGACGCCAAGCTCTTGCCCTCGGGCCGCTTCTTCAGCCCGGTATTGTTCAAGCGTCGAGACGGCACCGGCAAAGTCTCCCGCATGCCTTTGACACAGCGCCGAGGCGAGTAGGCAGTTGCCCTTGCTGACGGTGTCCAGGCCGCTGACCCGTAGCGAGGCCGCCCGCTCTTGGCACTCCTCTGAAAGCGCAAACCGGCCGCTTTCTGCTGCGAAGACGGCGTAGTTCGACCAGTAATGCGACTGGTCCGACCGGCTGGCACTGTAGATGACCTTGGCCGCCTTCTCAAACTCCGCGTAGGTGTCGTCGATCTCCATGTCGTTCCACAGGCAACACGCCATGGCGTTCGCAGCGAAGAGACGTCCCGCGTGGGACCGGTCGGAGCCGACGACCTCCGGGAGCCATTGTCGTGCCGTCGCCATGTCCCCCATCTCGACGTAAGTGAAGAGGAGCCAAGCCGCCGCGTTCGACATCAGGGCGTGACGCCGGTTCTGCCCGGCATGCCGGTACACGCGGGTGTGGGCGGCGATCGCCTTGTTGAAGAGCGCCGTCTTGTGGAAATAGCGTCCGTAAAAGGCGAGGTGTTCATAGGCCCCTGCCTCCTTCATCGATGTGGGGGTCGCGGCCTTAAGGAGGTCATAGAGGTCTGGCAAGTTGAGGTTGATGGCGATCTCACGTCCACCGAGCAACAGGCCTCGGGCCACCTCCTTGTCGAGGGTCGCCATATGCATCACCAGGTCTTTGAAGCTTCCCGTGTTGACCGGCTTGTCGTCTTGCTTGAGGACGTAGGTTCCCGGTTCGACTTCTTGGGACTCGACCTCCCAGAGGTCAGGACTGAGCCCGATGGACTTCGCGTCGGAGACCACCGCTTCAGCCCCGAGCCACTGCTTCAGGCGATGGACTGTCTGCCTGAGGGCGTTAAATGCGGCCCGCTCGCTCGCCTCCGGATAGAGTCGGGCGGCGACGGCCCGCCTCTCAAGCCGGGCAGGAAACTTTTCGGCAAGGTAGTAGAGGAGCTGTTCGGTGGCTCGGGTCGGGGGATGGAGAAGCTCTTCACCACCACGCCACGCGCGCCGGTCGTGTCCCAGTTTAATGACGTAGCCTGGTAATCCTACTGGCATTGGAGGATGCCTCCCTCATGTAACGCGTTTCGTAACGCAGGTTAGTGTATCAAACGAAGAACATGGGGCGACAAGTTTCCCCTGGCCTGTTTCGTTGCCTTTCTACCAAGTGACAATATGAACAAACACAGACTGACCCTTGTCATCGCTGCCCTAGCGGGCACTTCGATGTCCTACGCTGGCTACGTAGTCAACTCATTCAGTGCGCCAGGTTGGGGCGGTTCGGACGCCTCCGTCGGCGTGAGTGGGTACACGATCGAAGACTTCGAAGACCTCACCCTCGCCAGCGGACTACAGGTCGGCGTCGTCTCGCCCAACGGGAACTACGGCCCCTCATCGAGCCTCCTCAACACGTTCAAGCCGTCCGACGACCTGTTTGGCACCGCGTTCACGCTCGGTGGCGGAGGTGTCTGGGACGGCGAGCACGGCATCATCAACACGAGGACGAACCAGACGTTCAGCTACAGCGACTCGGGGAGTTGGGGTGACCTCACCTTCTACTTTTCTTCCGGCATGTCCAGCGTCGGGTTTAGCGTCCAACAAATGGACCGCGATGCTCTGATCATGGTGAACGGCACGAGCATCGGCGCCGTGTCGACTCTTGCCACAAACTTTACGGGCGGCAACGGCCGTCAGGGCTACCTGCGCGTCGACGCGGTCGGCGGCGACACGATCTCGTCCATCGGCCTGAAAGATCCCATAGGCGGCGACGGCTACATGTTCGACCACCTCGCCTACCAGAGCGTCCCCGAACCGGTTTCCCTCGTTGCTCTTGGCGGTGGGCTTGCCATTCTGGCCCGCCGCAGAAAGGGCGCCTGACTTACCGTCCTGGCGGCCGGAAGGAGAGGGCCGGCCGCCACCTCTTTGTCAGCGGGTTTTGTCCGCCGGGGTAATCGTCAGCGAGTACCGCACCTTCGTCCCGACGGCTTGGATGACGACGACATAGGTCGTCGGCTTGTCGACGATCAAGAGGCCATAGGCGAGGTTTTCGCTCACGTATTTGAGTGGCAGGCCGACCTCACGTCCCTCAGAGTCCAGGGCCCTCAGGCGCGGGGCAGAGTCCTTCGTCACCCACTTCAGGAGGAGCGGTTCGTTTGGCTGGGCCGTGAACTTCCACACTTGCACCCCGCCACCCTCGATGTCGCCTGCCGCCGGCTTCTGGGCACTGAACTCGGCGGGAGGAAGGAGCCGACGCGTGACGGTGTAGTCTCCGGTGCCGCCGTCGCCGAACGCAGAGACCTGCACAAGGTTCTCGCCCGGTCTCCGCAAGATCAGAGTCGCGGCCGTGCCGGTCTGGTCGACACGGGGCATGTCGGTGGTCAAAGGGACCATGTCCGGGTCTAGGACGGTGGCCATTTGGACGAAGGACTGGCTGTCGGTCGCGAGGGAGACAACGTCGCCGACTTCACCGGTAAAGCTCCAAAAGTCCGCGTCGCCTGCCCTCAACTTTCCTGACGCCGCTTTCCCCTGGGGTAGGGCCAGGGCCGCCGGCCCGACACGGAACGTGTATGGCTTGCCATCGACGCGGAGCGGGCGCGTCACCGCCCACAACGTGGTGTCGCGAGAAACCTTGAGATTGGCGACCCGACTGTCACGGACGCGGCCACGCAGACTCTGGAACTGGGGGCCCGAATCCGCCTTGGGATCGGGCACGTCCGGATAGAAGGGGCTCCAATCTTGGTTCTTCGGGTCGACCGGGGGGAGCTTCGGCATCGGTTGAATGACCATCGGGGAGTCAGGCCGCAGTTCGGGGGTCGTCACCTTGAGCACTTCTCCCTTCTTGGCGGTGAACTGCCAAATGTCGACCTTGGCCTGGCCCACCGACGCCGTGACTGCCCGGCCGGTGTCACTCACCACCCGCGGGGTGTATTCGTCGACACCGATCCGTACTCGGCCATGGTCGAGCTGATAGTCACAGAAGTAGTAATAGTCGCCGTCCACCGCGGCCATCAAGACACTCTGGTCGGCCCCACGACGAAAGGGCCGCATCAGGTCGATGTCGGGCAGGCCGCAGGGGGAGACGACCCCGGCCAAGCCAAAGTCCATCGTCGGCTTGCCGTCAGCCGGGCTGTTGTACGCCTCGACGACCTGACCGCGCTTGAGGCTGATCCGGAGCAGCACGGGCAGGTCGCCTTTCACGTCGGCTTCGGTCGTGTGGCCGGGAGAGACGTCGATGGTGTCGAACACCTTGAACCGCATCGCGTACTGGCCGCCAGACTTGTCGCGGAACGACCGCCCGTGCAGGCTGTAGTCTCCCTTTGCCGGACAGCGCCACAGGAGGAGCGGCCTCTGGTCACCGGGATAGCGGTCGTCGTTGCTGGCCAGGACTTTGCCGGCGCCGTCGACGATCTCAAGGGCCGGATCAAAGGCGACGCTGCTCGCCTCCGCGATGACCACCTGGCCCGCCTCAAGTTTGAGGGGCCAGTCTGTGTGGTCGCCGGGGGTCAGGATGTGCGCGTGTTCGGGGCCGTTCAAGTACCGCCCGATCTGGCCGTTGAGTACGGCCGTGCTGCGGACGACGCCGTCCTGGCCCTGGGCACCTCCACCCGCTTGCCCACCCTGGGCCAGCCCCGACGTGGCCACCAACGCGCTGGCAGCAACGGCAATCAATCGCTTCATCGTCATGTCACCCTCTGAACCGGTCTGACGCGGTCGGGGCGACGATGTTACATCGCGCCGGACACGAGTCAAACAGGTTTTGCCGCACCGGAGCATGCGCGCCAGCCCTGCGTTAGCACTCTTGGCCTATGATTGCCAATTTCCCTTGACCCCGTCGCCCCGTCAGACGTATCCTGACAAGCAACCGGGCCGCCCTCGGCCCCGACAACACGCGAGAGGACTAAAACACCCATGCCAGCCAAGAATCTCATTTTCGACGAGACCGCCCGAAGGGCGCTCGAGCGCGGCGTCAACAAGGTCGCCGACGCGGTCAAGGTCACCCTTGGCCCCAAGGGACGCAACGTCGTCCTCGACAAAAAGTGGGGAAGCCCGACGATCACCAAGGACGGCGTCACCGTCGCCAAGGAAGTCGAACTCGAAGACCCCTACGAGAACATGGGCGCCCAGCTCTGCAAAGAAGTCGCCAGCAAGACCAACGACGTCGCGGGTGACGGCACCACCACGGCCACCGTCTTGGCCCAGTCCATCGTCAACGAAGGCCTTCGCTACGTCGCCGCCGGCGGTAACCCCATCGCCGTGAAGCGCGGCATCGACAAGGCGGTCGAGGCCGTCATCGACGCCATCAAGAAGGAAGCCAAGCCCGTCAAGGACAAGGAACAGGTCGAGTTCGTCGCCACCATCGCCGGGAACGACGGCGAGATCGGCCAGCAGGTCAGCGACGCGATGGACAAGGTCGGCAAGGACGGCGTCATCACCGTCGAGGAGAGCAAGGGCCGCGAGACCACCGTCGAGATCGTCGAGGGCATGCAGTTCGACCGCGGCTACATCAGCCCGTACTTCGTCACCGACCCCGAGCGCATGGAGACCGTCCTGGAGAACCCGCTGGTCCTGATCCACGAAAAGAAGATCAGCAGCGCCCAAGATCTCCTGCCCTTCCTCGAAAAGGCCGCCCAGGCCCGCAAGCCCATCCTGATCATCGCCGAGGACCTCGAGGCCGACGCCCTCGCCACGGTCGTCCTCAACAAGATCCGCGGCGTCCTCCAGATCGCCGCCGTCAAGGCCCCCGGGTTCGGTGAGCGCCGCAAGGCCATGCTCGAAGACATCGCCGTCCTCACCAAGGGCACCTTCATCAGCGAAGACCTCGGCACCAAGCTCGAGAACGTCGCCCTCGACATGCTCGGCACGGCGAAGAAGGTCGTGATCACGAAGGAAGACACCACGATCATCGAGGGCGCGGGCACCAAGGCCGACGTCATGGGCCGCATCGGCCAGATCAAGGCCCAGATCGAGACCACCGAGAGCAACTACGACCGCGAGAAGCTCCAGGAGCGCCTCGCCAAGCTCAGCGGCGGTGTCGCCGTGATCAAGGTCGGCGCCTCCACCGAGACCGAGCTGAAGGAAAAGAAGCACCGCTACGAGGACGCCCTTTCGGCCACCCGCGCGGCGGTCGAGGAAGGCATCGTCCCCGGCGGCGGCGTCACCCTGCTCCGCGCCGCGGCCGGTCTGGAGAAGCTGAAGGCCGAAGGCGACGAGCTGACCGGTGTCAACATCGTCAAGCGCGCCCTCGAGGCTCCGCTCCGCCAGATCGCCGAGAACGCGGGCCACGAGGGCAGCGTCGTCGTCGAGCAGATCCGGAACGCGAAGGCCGGGTTCGGCCTCAACGCCGCCACCGGTGAGATCGTCGACCTCGTCAAGGCCGGCATCGTCGACCCCGCCAAGGTCACCCGCTCGACGATCCAGAACGCCGCGTCGATCGCGGGCCTGGTCCTGACGACCGAGGCCCTCGTCGTCGAGAAGCCCGAGCCCAAGAAGGCCGCCCCCGCGCCGCACTCCCACGGCATGGACGGCATGGACTTCTAAGGCGAAGCACGACCCTTCAAAAAGTTGGCCCCGGTGGACTTTGTCCGCTGGGGCCGTTTCATGTCTTCCTTCGGGCCATGATAGAGCGATGCCGACGGTGTTTCGCTTCGGGCCGTATCGGTTCTTCTTCTTCAGCAACGAGGGTACAGAACCGCCACACATCCACGTCGAGGCGGCGGGCAAGTATGCGAAGTTCTGGATCAAGCCCGTCGTCTTCGAGAGGTCGGTGGGCTTTCGGGCGCATGATCTGGCCGAGGTCCGTCGTATCATTGAAAGCAACGAGGCCTTGATCGAGGCAAAATGGCATGAGCACTTCGGAAGCGCGTAGGCTACAAGCTCTGGCGACAAACGTCGCCTTCACGGAGCACGAGATTGTCGTGTCTCTGGCCGACGGACGGGTCGTCTCGGTGCCGCTCGAGTGGTTCCCCCGGCTCAGCCAAGCTACTCCAGAAGCCCGCGCCAACTGGCGCTTGATCGGCGGCGGTGTCGGCCTGCACTGGGAAGACCTCGACGAAGACATCTCCGTCGAGGGCCTTCTGGCTGCCTAACGCCAGACGCCGCAAAATCGGCCCCGGTGGTAGTACCGCCAGGGCCTTTGCATTGCAGAGCACCAAAGGGAAGGGCTACGCCACCTTCAGCGCGACGTCCCCGTCGCCGCCGTCTTCCCACAGCGCGAAAGGCACGCTCGCCGGCGACATCAGGTTCCGCCGCACCGCCGTCACCCGGAAGCCCACGTACGACCCCGGCACCGCCTGATAGGTGGCCTTCGTCTTCGTCGTGGTGCTGCCGAGCGTCCACGGCCCGGCCGGGTCGGACCGAGTCTCCAGCAGGAACGTCGTGCCGCTGATGTTGCCGTTGCGCTTCCATTTCAGGCTGACGAGCCCGTTGCCGTCCGCGCTGCCGACCAGGTCCAGCGGCTGGGTCGGGGCGGTCTTGCTGCCCGGAGTCTTGTGGTGGGGCAGCATCAGCGCGTCCAGCAGGTTGTCCGGCACCGCCGCGTTGGCGCGGAACAGCTTCGCGTACTTGCTGACCGTCGCCTTGCTCGCCTTCTTCTGGATGTCCTTCGCCTCGACGCTGTCCCTCGCCGCGGCCTTGGCGGTGGTGGCGTCGTTGAGGGCCGCCGTGAAGGTCGTGCTCGCCGCCGCGATCGCGGTCATGTCGGCGGGGGTGAGCCCCAACAAGGCGGTGTTCGCGGCGCAAACCGTGTTGAAGTTGGCGAGGGCGGTGTTGAGATCGCCGTCGGCGGTGATTTCGGTGATGAACGCCATGAGTGTGTTCCTCTGCGGCCACGCCCGGTCCCCGTCCGCGGCGGCCCGTTTCCGACCCCCGCGACCCGATGTGGGCCCGGCCTCTACTCTGGTCGTTCCACAAAACGCCCCGTTTCTTCCAAGAACGGGCCCGTTTGTTCTCTGAATGGGCCCGTTTGTTATTTGAACGGGCCCGTTTACTCGTTGAATGGGCCCGTTTGTTCTTTGAATGGGCCCGTTTGCTCTTCGGATGGGCCCGTTTGTTCTTTGAATGGGCCCGTTTGTTCTTTGAATGGGCCCGTTTGTTCTCTGAATGGGCCCGTTTGTTCTCTGAACGGGCCCGTTTGTTCTCTGAATGGGCCCGTTCATTCTTCGGATGGGCCCGTTTGTTCTCTGAATGGGCCCGTTTGTTCTTCGGATGGGCCCGTTTACTCTTTGAATGGGCCCGTTTAACTCTTTGGATGGGCCCGTTTAACTCTTTGGATGGGCCCGTTTAGTTCTTTGAACGGGTCTACTCTTTGAATGGCACCGTTAATTCTTCGGAGTGCCCAAGGTTAGAATGTCCTGGAAGTGTTATCTCTCTAACTCGTATATATAAGTAGTACTGTGAAATATCTTGCGAACAAAAGTCACAATCATATTTCATGGACTACAAGAAGAGAAATGAAAAAGCATATTATATGCCTACTGCAGAATGCAGCGGCAAATGCAATGATTGATATCATCGCACACGTAGTTTCAGAGAAAATTGTATCATATGTATCATTTTCCACTTGTCAAGTTCTTTTTGTTCTAAAATTTCTAATAGATTTGGTAAGAGAATATTTTAGGTTAAAGAGTAATGACGATGATAGTCCTAAGGATGATGATGTCGAAGGCCCCTAGCTTGGCCGTGTGACCCGACCGTCCGGATGGGTGCCACTGGTGCTAACCAGTGCGATTCGCCGGGCGGCCACTTAGGGGCAGGCGGTGAGCGCCGTACAATCAACCTGAGGCACGGGCATGCGGGACTTTGAGTTCAGGCAGAGACAAGCGGCGAAGCGGAAGATCTGGGCCAAGCAGATCGTCTCCCGCTGGCGCGACCCCGAGAGCCCGGAGGTGCGCCGCGAAGTCGGGCGCATCGCCACGACGCACACCTTCTGCGGTTGCATGACGTGCCGTTGGCCGAAGATCGGGGACGTGCCGACCCCACAACGCAGGCGGTCCGTCGATGCTGACAGCGACGCGTGTCTTGACGATTGACAAGGGTCGCCAACGTAAAGCGGCTGGGTGCATGGCCGTCGGCCGAAGCCGGCCCGTCGCGGCGCGGCTAGCCGGCGATCTTGACGTATTCCAAGGCCGTCCCCGGCTTGGGCACTGGGCTGCCGTCGGCGCGGGCCGACTCAATCCACACCTCGATGGCCTCGCGGATGTGCTCGATCGCTTCGTCGCGCGTGACGCCCCAGCTGGAGCACCCGGGCAGATCCGGAGCATAAACGGAATACCTTCCGTCATCTTCCTGTTCAAGCACGATGGGATATGCGATCATTTCTTCAGGCCGGACTTCTTGAGTATATCATTCAAAGTTCCTTTTGGCAGATCGCCCGCATGCATCGGAACGACCACCCGCCCCGGCTTCGACGCATGCTTGTAGACGGCGTGGACCCCTTCTGCCGATCCAGAAACCACCCGGCGGCATCCATCTGCGAGACCACCTCCTTCGCCGTCATGGCTCCAGAGCATAACTCGCCGCCAAAGCGAGGGTCAGACCTAAGGCAGCCACGATTCCAGCGCCGCCGAGATGTCCGCCTCGACGTCCCGGCGTGTCCGGCCCGACGATTTCTTGACCGCGTAGCTGTGGTCGGCGCCTTCGATCCAGTTCAGCCGCCAAACCGCCGGTGACAGCGTCGCGACGGTCGCGTCCATGATCTCCCGGGTGCAAAAGTCGTCCGCGGTGCCGTTGAGCTGCAGCGTCGGGGTTTGGACCAGGCGGAGGTGGTCTTTGCGCAGCTTTTCCAGCTGTCCCGGCGGGTGCAGGGGGTAGCCGAAGAGCAGCAGACCGTCCGCGGTGCGCCCCTCCGCCTCGACCATCGACGCCACACGCCCGCCCATCGAGTGGCCGCCGATGACGAGCCTTTCGGGCTTCAGCTCTTCGCGGACCGAGGCGACGACGGCGCGGTAGGTCTCCATGAGGACGGGCATCCGGTCGGGCATGCCCTTGCCCAGGGCGCGGTAGAGGAAATTGAACCGCACCACCGAGGCCCCCGCCCCGCGCACCAGCCCGGCCAGCCACTCCATGGTCTTGTTCTCCATGTGGCTGCCCGCGCCGTGGGCGAGGACGACGACCGTGGGGCGGACGTCGTCGTCCGCCAGCACCGGCACTTCGGCGTCGCGCAGGGGCACCGTCCATCGCATGGTCTCGATGGTTGAAGATACCGCTCACTTGAGGAAGTCGGCGACGCCCCCGGTTTGTGGCGTAGGCGGCTGGGGTAGGGTGCGGGGATGGACCAGGACAAGACGGTGACCCTGCGGATCGTGCTCAAGGCCCCGACGGTCGGGGCGTTCGGCGGGGTGCAGACGGGCTCGGGGTCCGCCGGCACGGTGAAGACCTGGCGGCAGATGGAAGCGGCGGAAGAAGAGTTCACCGTCGAGGTAACGGCCAAGGGCGGGCGCCTGCCGCTGGGCGGACCGGCCGTCCAAAAAGACGCCAAGGGACGGTTCGTCTACATTGTTTGGCGCGGGGGCGAGATCAGCCGGCGGGCCAAGGTCTATATTGAGTCGGTCACGCAGGCGATGGTCGACACTGGCCGGCCTCTCACCGTCGTCCTGCCCGGCCAGGCCCGCGACGGTTTCCCTTGTTGCGCCACGGTCAAGCCTCTGACAGATTGGCAATAGCAGGCCGCGCCCGCCGTGCAAAAAGTACCTGCGCCCGTGAGTCTCCTGCGTGGCACACGTAATTGTGCTGAATACTCATCATGGTCGGTTGAATCAATGCGACTGGTCGGCCTTCGCGCCGCCGTTGAATTGTCGCTGGGCGGTGGCGTCCACCGGTCAGCCGGCTTGAAGAGAGGTCCTGATATGAAGCTGAAACTTGTAACCCTCGCTCTGGCGGTGGCTGCCGCCGGAACTTCCTTTGCCACCCAACTCGTGACCAACGGCGACTTTGAAGCTGGCTCTGCGGGCTGGACCGAGTCGTCGGGTGGTGGGTTCGTCATCATCGGCGACTGGAGCGGTTCGGTGGTCGATGGTGCCGGTGACCTTGGCCCGCCGACGATGACCGCCTGGCTGGGCGGCTATGAGAGCGCCGACGACAGCGTCACCCAGTCCATCTCGACCGTGTCAGGCGGGACGGCGACGCTCGACTTTGACTACTACTTTGCCAATGAAGACGTGGCGGGCTTCGATTTCCTCACCGTCTCTCTGGGCGGGGTGCAGTTGGGCGAGTACGACCTTGGCAATGATGACGCTGTCGCTCTGAACGGCCCGATCCACATCACCCTCGACGTCAGTTCGATGATGGACGGGTCAGCTCAAGACCTGGCGTTCCGGGTCACGACCGACTCGTCGCTGAACAGCTCGGCGTTTATCGACAACGTCTCGTTGGTGGCGGACTCGGTGCCCGAGCCGGCGACAATGGCCGTCCTCGCCCTGGGTGTCGGAGCCCTCGTCCGACGACGCAAGGCCTAAGACGCGGTACGCCGAAGTCCAAGCGGGGCCCGGGCACGAGGAGTGCCGGGGCCCCGTTTTTGTCGGGCCGGACTAGCGGACGACTTTGCGCCGGCGGGCCAGCACCGCCGCGCCCAGTCCGAGGACGGCCATTGTCGCGGGTTCGGGCACGGCGCCATAGATGTATTGGGCGCCCGCGACGTCGTCGTGGGTCAGGTTGCGGCGGGAGCCAGCGTACACGGGTTCCATGACCGAACCCTTCACGTCGGAGTGGTCCAACCCGATCGCGTGTCCGATCTCGTGGAGGAGGACAGTGTAGAGGTCGAAGTCATGGTCGGCGGTGGTGTCGTCCGCCTCGTCGACGAAGTCCCAATGGTCCGCGACGTGGACGTCGCCTCCGATCGTCCCGCCTGTACCAGAGAAGGCCTCGGTGTTTGGCCGAAAGGCATGGGCGAGCGCGAGTCCCTCGAAGTAGACCAAGGATCCGAAGCGTATGTCCCCGAGGTGGGCACCGGACGCCTGGGACCCGCCGCCGGTGACGCCCCCGTCAGCGACACGGGTCGCGGTGAGGCCACAGACGGCGGTCCACTTTGCCAAGGCTGATGCGATCATCGCTTCTTCGTCACCGGAAGTCAGCGCGTAAAAGTCAGTTGTCGCACCACCATTGTGGTGGTCAAACTGGGCGACGCGGAGACCGACACCCATGACCGACCACGTGACGTCGCCCGGGGTGCCGTGCTCGGTCGCCATTGATTCGGCGGCGTTGCCGCCGACGTCCCACTTCGTCGATAGGAGGGCGAAGGCGTTTGCCTGGGCGGCGGCAAAGAAGATGGCGGCAGGCCAGTAATGTCGAAGCCTCATTGTTGCTCCATATTCAAGAAGTCCAAAATGGTCACACGAAAAGTGTACATCAACAGTGCGTAAAGTGTAGAGGCGATGTGAGTGTCTGTCCGTCTATTCCGGTTAGGGCGTGACACAGTGTTCCACAAGTGATGCACCACGACGGACAGAGAAACTGGCTTGGTCAAGAGTGTTGACCAAGCCAGATGTCGGGTTGAGTCGGTGCCTTAGCGGCTGGCCTTGCGGCGTCGGATCAGGGCGGCGGCGCCCAGTCCGAGGACGGTCATCGTCGCGGGCTCGGGCACCGCGCCATAGATGTATTGGGCACCGGCGATGTCGTCGGCGGTGAGGTCGCGGCGGGAACCTTCATAGACCGGTTCCATGACGGAGCCGTCGACTCCGGAGTGGCCGAGGCCAATGGCGTGACCGATTTCGTGAAGGAGGACGGTGTAAAGGTCAAAGTCATTGTCGGCGGCACTGTCGTTGGCCTCGTCCACCCAGTTCCAATCGCTGGCGACGTGGGTGTCGCCACCGATCGTCCCGCCCGCGCCGAAGTAGGCTTCGGTGCCTGGCTGCCACGCGTGAGCGAGCACGCCGCTGGAGAAGTTGTCGATGACGCCGATGCGGATGTCGCCGAGGTGGGCGCCGGACGCCTGAGAGCCGCCGCCCGTGACGCCGCCGTCAGCGACGTGGACCGCCGTGAGGTTGCAGACCGCCGTCCACTTGGCGAAGATCGAGGTGATCATCGCTTCCTCGTCGCCGGAAGTCAAGGCGCTGAAATCGCCCGTCGTCGCGCCGCCGTGGTCTTCGAATCCGGTGACGCCGAGCCCGGAACCCATGATCGACCAAGTCACATAGCCCGCGGTGCCGTGGTTGGTGGCCATCGTTTCGGCGGCATTGCCTCCGACGTCCCATTTGCTGGACATGAGGGTATAGGCGTTGGCGTGAGCGGCGACAACAAGGATGCCGACAGGCAAGAGGTATCGTAGTTTCATCTGTTCTCCACGAGCCAAGCCGGCCTGGCATGGCACAGTGTCAAGTATCTCTCAAGTTTCAGTCCATGAAGACTTGAATTGTCAATAACTGGTAAGTGTGTGGCTAGTGTTATTACGAGGTGTTTTGAGGAGTCGGTAGGCCTTGTCACGTCAACAACTATTCCTAACACCCACTTTTTGAAAAATGTGCGTCGGCAAGGTGAAGGGTCCTGGCCCCGCCAAGCATCTTGACGGGGCCAGGACCCTTGCACAGTATTCCCGACCGCGCTTAGCGGTTGGCTTTCCGGCGTCGGACCAGGGCCGCGGCACCGAGTCCAAGGATGGTCATCGTCGCGGGTTCGGGGACCGCACCATAGATGTACTGGGCACCGGCGATGTCGTCGGCGGTGAGAACCCGTCGCGAACCGGTGTAGTCAGGGTCCATCACCGTCCCGACCACGTCCGAGTCCTCAAGGCCGATCGCGTGCCCGACTTCGTGAAGAATGATCGTGTAGAGGTCGTAATCATCGTCGACCGCACTGTCGTTGGGGTCGTCGACCCAGTTCAAGCCACTTACAATGTGGATGTCGCCACCGATGGTGCCTCCCAGGCCAAACGTGGCCTCGGTGGATGGCATGTAGCAGTGCCCGAACTGGCTATAGTGGAAGTAGTCGATGGTGCCGATACGGATGTCGCCGAGATGACCCCCGTCCGCCTCCGCTGCTCCACCGGCGACGCCGCCGTCGGCCACGTGGGCGGTTGTAAATCCGCAGACCGCCGACCATTGGGCGAACGCCGACGCGATCATCGCCTCTTCGTCGCTGGACGTCAGTGTGCTGAAGTCTCCGGTCGTGTGACCCGTATGGTCGTCGTCGTATCCGACGATGTCCAGGCCGGCGCCCATCACCGACCAGGTCGCAAAGCCTGGGGTACCGTGGCTGATCGACATCGATTCGGCGTTGTTGCCCCCTGCACCCCACTTACTGGGAAACGTGTTAAAGGCGTGGGCCTGAGCAGTGACAAGGAGGATGCCCGCAGGCAAGAGGGATCGAATATTCAACTTGTTCTCCATAGACCAAACCTTGCTGGTCGGTGTGCTGTCAAGTATTTATCAATTGCCTACATAAAGAAACGTCAAACAGTAAAACCTGGTAAGTATTGTCGATCTCGAGTGGACCAGACGACGTAGAGGCGTCACACCGAGGCAGTGGTACTGGGGGCGGCGAACTTGACCCCGAGGTCCTCGGCCGCCGCCAGCACTTGGGTGATGATCTCCGACCGCGTCCGCAACTCGTCGGTCCATGTCGGCACGTCCAAGTAGCACTGGATGATGATGTGGAGACCGGTCGGCCCGAAGTCGTTGAGATAGGAGACGTCTGACTCGGCGACGGTGGCCCGCTCTGCGTGGAGGATGTCGCGGATGCGGGCGGCAAAAGTGTCCAATGCGCCCGGTGGGGTGCCGTATTCCACCCTTAGCACGGTGCGAAACCGCCGCTTCCGGCGCTTACCGAAGTTCTCGACGCTGGTCGTCACCAAGGTGCTGTTGGGCATGACGATCAACGAGTCCTCGAAGGTGCGGACCCGCGTCGAACGCAAGCGGATGTCTTCGACGACCCCCTCGACATCGCCGACCTTCACCCAGTCGCCGATCTTGAACGGGCGTTCGACGAGCACCATGACCGAGCCGAAGAGGTTCTCGACGCTGTCCTTTGCCGCCAGGGCCAACATGACGCCGCCAATGCCCAGGGTAGCGAGGAAAGCGGTCACATTGACACCGACCTGGGCGAGGAGCGTGAGGCCGGCGACAAGGATGATGACCGCCATGCCAAGCCGGGAAATCACCGGGACGACGATGTCGACCTCGCCGTCGTTTCGGGCGGCGTGACGGCTCACGACGACCTTCAGCGCGCCGTCCCACACCGCGCCGACGAAGAGCACTGCGGCGGCGTATTGGGCGAGCAAGGCGATGAACGCGGTCGCCCCAGAAAGCCCGCCGGGCAGGCCGAGGTAGGGCGTCAAACCGGCGAACACCGAAGCGAAGAGAAAGACGCCGACGGCCGATCCCGCGCGCTGGATCTCCCGGTAGCGCCCGTCCGACTTTTTGAGGCGCAGGATGACCCTACCCAGAAGCTGGGCGAGTCCCTTCGCGACGAGGGCCAGGAAGGCGCCCATCACGAGCATGATCGTGAGCAAGATCCATTTCCACCGGGCGACACCCAAGAAGTCGGAGTGGAGTTCGGCGGGCATGGCGTCGCCAAACCACTTCGCGGGGTCGAACTTTTGCTCCCCGGGGTCCATGAGTCCGCGGATCACCGGTTTGGACTTGACTTGGTTCCACACCTCGTCGAGGCGACTCAGCGTGGTCGGGGTGAAGCGGAACGCGCCGTCCGGGCTCTTGTCGACGACCACCTCGCCGACAAGGTCACCGTTCCGGCGGTGGATGGGTACCGTGTACGGCTTTGAGTCGGGGAGGTTGGGGACCTTCTGGACGTCGATGTAGAGTTCCCGGTTGAGGATGGCCAGGAGCTTGTTGGCGAGCTGCGGGCCCTTGGTCGGGCGTTCGATGACCGGCACGCCGGTGAGGTCCAGGGTCGCCACCGCGGCCATGACGTCGCCTTCGTTCATGCCGTCGAAGAATGTCCGGAGGGTCGCCCGGGGCGAAGCCAAGGTGTCAGGGACCGCCGGACGCCCGGAGCTTGTGGCGGGGAACTGCGCCGCCGCCAACGACGTGGCGAGGGTCAAGAGTAACGCCCACCGTCCCCGCTGGCCCGTCATGCCCCCGGATCTTACCAAGGGTCCGGCTGTCACCCCGAAAGAAAATGTTGTCCCATTGGTCGATGGTCCGGTAAAACGCAGGGGTTGTGTGGAAACGGACTCTGCTTCTCGTAAGCGGTGTCGCCCTCGTGGCCGCCGCAAACGCTCAGGGTGACCCCCAGACGGTCGCCAAGATCATCGCCGAAGGGAAGGGTGCCAACAAGGCCCGGTTCATCCTTGAACGGATCACGATTGACTTTGGGTCGCGCCTGACCTCGTCGTCGTACCTGCACCAGGCCCAACTATGGGCGGTCGACCAGTTTAAGTCCTTTGGGTGCAGCAACGTGCACATGGAGAAGTGGGGTGAGTACCCGGTCGGCTTCGACCGCGCCCGGGGCGGTTTTGTTTCCCGCATGACTTCGCCGGTCGTCCGAGAACTGCAGTTCACGACGCCGAGCTGGACACCTGGCACGGACGGCCTGGCCAAGGGACAGGCGGTCTTGGAGCCGGCGACGAAGGCGGAGTTCGACAAGATCAAGGGGTCGCTGAAGGGCAAGTGGCTGGTCCGTCGCGCCCAGACCGAGATGAAGGCGGACGAGCGGCTGGAACTCTTCAAAGAAGCGGGGAAGGCCGGTGCGCTTGGCGTCGTCCAAGGGGCGCGGAGCGAGCTTGTCGTCACCAGCGGTCGCTACAAGTTTGAGTGGGACGACCGCCCGACCCAAACCCACATCACCGTCCGCAAGAGCGACTATGACGCGATCGTCGAGGGTCTTGCCAAGGGGAAGGTAGAGCTAGAATTCAATATCCCGCAAAAGATGTACAAGGGCCCCGTGCCCAATTACAACGTCATCGCGGAGATCAAGGGCACCGAGAAGCCCGACGAAGTCGTCATTGTAAGTGGTCACTATGACAGTTGGGACGGTCCGGGGAGCCAGGGCGCGCTCGACAATGGCACCGGGTCAAGCGTCACCTTGGAGGCGGCGCGGTTGCTCCTCGCAGTGGGCGCTAAACCCAAGCGCACGATCCGCTTCATCTTGTGGAGCGGTGAGGAGCAGGGCCTCTTTGGCTCTCGCGGCTATGTCAAGGACCACGAGAAGGAAATGGACAAGATCAGCGCCTGCCTCGTCGATGACGGCGGAACGAACTACTGGGGCGGGTTTGTCGGCCTGGCGACCCAGCAGGCGATGTTCCAGCCTTCGATCGACGCCCTCAATGCGGCGTTTCCCGAGTTACCCATGAAGTTCGTCACCCAGGCGCGGATGCCGCGAGGCGGAGGAAGCGACCACGCGAGCTTCAACGCCGTCGGCGTCCCCGGGTTCTTCACTCTTGAGACGGGGGTCAGCGACTACACCTACGTCCACCACACCCAGCACGACAAGTTGGAAGCGGCGATCAACGCTTACCTGATCCAGTCCAGCACGGCCGCGGCGGTCACCGCGTACAACCTGGCTTGTGCGGACACGATGATGCCGCGCGGGCCGAAGCCGGCCGCACCGAGCAGCGGAAGATAGCCGCCCGCAAAGCTAAAGAGAGCAGGCTGCCCGCTTGATGCGGGCAGCCTGCTCTTGACTTAACTGCTTAGGCCGTGCTTACCAGCGGCCACCGCCGCCATAGCCGCCACGGCCACCACCGCCACCGTAGCCGCCTCGACCGCCGCCGTAGCCACCACGACCACCGCCGCCGCCACCGGAGCGCTCTTCGCGCGGGCGGGCTTCGTTGACGGTGATCTTGCGACCATTCCAGTCGGAGTTGTGCTTGTCGGCCACGGCAGCTTCAAAGTGGTCGGCGTCAACGTCGACGAAGCCAAAGCCTCGGCCTTCGATCACGCGGGGGTTGGTCGCGCCATATTCGCTGAACTGCGCGGCGAGCTGCTGCTCGTTGACAGAATACGGCAAGTTGCCGACATAAAGGGTTTTGGTAGCCATTGCTTTTGATGCCTTCTCCGCCTTGGAAAAGGGTTCCGTATCTCTAGGCCAGGGGGATCATCTTGCAGGAACGGCCGTTAGGGACAGTCGACAGGAAGACACCAGACAAGGAGGCGTAACAGGGCCATTATGGTCCACTTCCTCCGTTACCGTAGAAAATACCTACCACGCGGGTCGGTGCATCGCCCAGACGTCGACGCCGTCGAAGTGGGCCGTCGCGACGACCCTGAAGCCTTGACGCTCATACCAGGCGACGTTGGACTCGACCTCAGTCTCGAGGCAGAGCCCGACGCAACCGGGCCGGGACCGGGCGAACCCCATGGCTGCGGCCAGCAAGTCTGCCCCGTACCCACGGCCTTGGTAGGCAGGGTCGACGCCGAGCATTGAGACATACACATGGGGCGTGGGGAAGGGGAGAGGATCGACCGTGGCAAAGAACATCTCAAAGAACGCCCGTGTCTCGGGGCCAGCTTCACGGAGGAATCGCTCAAAGGAGTCCACGGCCTCCGACGACCTTTCAATTTCGGGCAGGTTCAGCATGGCGACGCCGACGGCGGCACTGTCCTCTTCGGCCACAAAGACGGGGACTCCCGCCCTGACCCGACGCTCCACCGATTCACGCATCATGCGGTCGACCCACGACTCATACCGCCCCGGGGAATGCGCGAACGCCCGGCGGGGGATGATGTAGTCGTAGAACGACTTGGCGATGGGCGCGGCGACGACTGATGGGTCGTCATCGGCGGTGACAAGACGGACCATGGCAGGAGCACGCTACCTGGACCCGACAACATATGAGCCCATGCGCCAGCGTAGGATGAAGAAGTGATCGCCGCCGCCTGCCTTGTCCTTGCCGTGCTCCAACCTGCGATCGTGGTGCAGGGCGGTGTCGTGTACGACGGCACGGGAGCGCCAGGGCGTGTCGCCGACGTCCGGGTCGAAGGCGGGCGGGTGCGCGCGGTCGGCACCGACTTGGCACGGCCGGGAGACGAGGTCATCGACGCCCGGGGCATGGCCGTGGCCCCGGGGTTCATCGACTCGCACAGCCATGCTGACGAAGGGGTCTTCGAGGACCCTGACGCTGAGACCCAGATCCGTCAGGGCGTCACGACCGCCGTGGTCGGGGAGGACGGCGGGTCTGCGTATCCCGTCCGAGACTTCTTCAGGCGGCTCGAACTCGAGCCGGTCGCGCTGAACTTCGCCAGCTTTGTCGGCCACGGCACCGTCCGTGGCCTTGTCGTCGGACCGGACGACCGTCCCTCCACCGCGAACGAAAGGCTGAGGATGGCTGAGATGGTCGCCGCGGAGATGCGCGACGGGGCACTTGGGCTCTCCAGCGGGCTCGAGTATCAGCCGGGCCGGTACGCCGACACCAAGGAGTTGGTCGAGCTCGCCCAGGCCGCCGGAAGATCCGGAGGCATGTACATCAGCCACGTGCGGAACGAAGATGTGGCCGCGTTCAAGGCGTTTGAGGAACTGGTCGAGGTGGCCCGGCGCGCCCACGTGCCTGCCCAGATCAACCACATCAAGCTAGGGGCCGCGTCGGTCTGGGGCCGGGCCAAAGACGTCCTTAAGCTCATGGACAAAGCGGAGCAGGAGGGCTTGGACATCACCGCCGACGTCTACCCCTACCTGTACTGGCAATCGACTGTCCGGGTCATCATCGCCACCGAGCAGTTCGACGACCGTAAGCAATGGGAAGCTGGCCTCCAGATGATCGGCGGCCCCGAACACGTCCTCCTCACAAGGTATTCGCCTGACCCGTCCTGGGAAGGCAAGACCATCGCCGCCCTCTCGCGTCAGACGGGTAAGGACGCCGTGACCTTGATCCAGCAGATCATCCATGAGTGCTATGACAAGGGCAAAGACGGTCGGGAAAGTGTCGTCGTGACCGCGATGTCGGAAGACGACTTGCAGACGTTCCTGCGAGACCCCCGCGTCTCGATCTGCAGTGACGGCGGGCTCCACGGTTCGCACCCGCGCGGAGCGGGGACCTTTCCACGGGTTTTGGGGGTCTATGTCCGGGAGAAGGGAGTCCTCACCCTTCCGGAGGCGGTCCGCAAGATGACGTCGATGCCGGCCAAGCGGTTCGGACTCAGGGACAGGGGCCGCTTGGCCACCGGTTATTGGGCCGACATCGTGGTCTTCGATCCCAAGACCATTTTGGACAAGGCCACGACGACTTCGCCCCAGGCCAAGCCGGTAGGCATCGACACGGTCTTGGTCAACGGAGTGAAGGTCTTGTCTCGCGGCGCACTCACTCACGCGCGTCCCGGTTTGCCTTTGCGTCGGCCAAGGTGACTGATTCGCGGTGGTGACCTTTTCTTTTGGATGACTCCGCTGGTAAAACCGGCCCGAGGATCAGCATGACTTCAATGAACCTGCGGCTTGCCGCATTGACCCTTTGTGCCGTTCTTGCCACCACTGCACTTGCTGCCGACAAGGAGAATCCGTTTTCCGCCCGCGCCGGGTTGTTTTGGCCGATGTCGAGCCACACCCGGAGTGAGACAAAGACCCTGGGCTTTGGCCTGGGAGTCAGCTACCAGCTCCCCAACCTCAACATGGGCGCGTACAACAACGCCAACTGGGGCCTTGACCTTGACGGAATGTGGGTCGGGAGTGGCGGCAACAAGATCGAGGCGTATGACCTGATGTTGGTCGGCCGCTGGATGAACACGAACCTGCACGCGGGCCAGATGTCGTTCTACTACGGTGCCGGTGTCGGACTCTCCCGGATGAGGGGCGAGAGCACGACCACGACCACCAGTGGCGGCGGTGGTGGCGGTGGCGGCGGTGAATTGGTGAGCAGCCGCGAGCCGGTCGTGACGACGACGACGAACTCGGAGTCCAAGACGTCCCTTGCCGGCAAGATCCTCATCGGCACGATGCTGAGCAAGCAGGCGTTCGCCGAGCTGGCCTTCCGTATCGCGCCGAGCGTCAACGGTATCAACACCAACGGCCTTTCCCTGCAGATCGGTTACAAGTTCTAAAGGTCAGTCTCGGTCGCTAAGCGCTGGTCAAGACAAGTGTCTTGGCCAGCGTTGCTTGCTTTTCCAAGGCAAGGATTTGTCGCATGAAGCCCGCCTGACCCAGCCCTTCTCAAGATTTGGTCGCCTTGTCGCATGAGCAAACCAGAACATCTTGCCCGAGGTGGGTTGGCCGTCACCATTTCGGGCTCCAGACCAGGTAAACCACGGGTGACAGCGCAGAGGCTGATGAAACATGTTGACTGGAGCGATTCTCAGCGTGGCCCTTGGAGGGGTCATGGTTGACGGCACATTCGGCGACGACGTCGCCTTCCTCAAAAAGCACGCGGACCCGGTGGTCCTCCGCAACGGCACAGGCTCGGTGGTGGTCGTGCCCAAGTACCAGGGCCGCGTCATGACCAGTTCGAGCAACGGTGACGCCGGCACCGGCTACGGCTGGATCAACTACGAGCTGATCGAAAGTGGCGAGGTTAAGAAGAACTTCAACCCGATCGGCGGGGAAGAGCGGTTTTGGCTCGGCCCCGAAGGCGGGCAGTTCTCCCTCTTCTTCAAGAAGGGTGACCCGTTCGAGTTCAACAATTGGCAGGTCCCCGCCGCCATCGACACGGAGCCGTACCGCGTCGTCAGCAAGACGACCTCGTCGATCACCCTGACCCACACGGCGACGTTCACGAACTACTCGGGCACGCAACTGAAGGTGGGGGTCAAGCGGAGCGTCAGCCTGCTCGGCCCGAAGCGGCTGAGGGCACGCCTCGGCATCACCGTCCCGCCGGGTGTCAAGAGCGTCGCCTATGACGCCCTCAGTTCAATCACGAACGCGGGTTCAAAGTCGTGGACCAAGGCGACCGGTGCCCCTAGTATCTGGGTGCTCTCCATGCTGAAGCCCGGCGACGAGACCAACGTGGTGGTCCCCTACAACACCAAAGCCACGGGCACGGTGCTCGTCGACAACTACTTTGGCAAGGTGCCCGCCGACCGGCTGAAGATCGGCAAGTCGGCCGCGTACTTCCGCTGTGACGGCACGATGCGGACCAAGATCGGCCTTCCGCCGGCCCGGGTCAAGCCTTATCGGGACGGCGCGGCGATCGGAAGCTTTGACGCCGCCCATAACGTCCTCACCATCCTTCATTTCAGCTTTGAGCCTGGAGTCAAGGACTACGTGAACTCCCTCTGGGAACTCCAAAAGGAGCCCTTCCGTGGCGACGTGGCGAACAGCTACAACGACGGTCCGCCCGCCCCTGGCGTCAAGCCGATGGGCCCGTTCTATGAGCTCGAGTCCTCGTCTCCGGCCCTGTTCTTGAAACCTGGGGCCAGCCGTTCGCACAGCCACATGATCGCCCACTTCGAAGGGCCGCGAGAAAAGCTCGATCCGATCGCCCGGAAGATCCTGGGCGTTGGCCTTGACGAGATCTCTGGGGCCTTTAAGGGCTAATCGACCGGGGGGCTGGTGGTCTCGCACGCTGACCGCCGGCCCCCACAAATCAGGGAACAGCCAAACATGTTCGTCGTCGTGTCAAAGTGGGAGTTCGACCCGATGGTCGAGGAAGCCACCCTCGCCACGGCCGGCCAGATGATGGCCGTGATCGGAAGCTGGGACGGTGTGGAAGAGGCCTACAACATCCGCACCGGGCCAGGTCATGTGCTTGCCGTCATCAAGTACCGTGACGAGGCGACGTACGACCGCTTGGTCCGCGCCGCCGACAACCCGTTCGACAAACTGGCCGCTGAGCACGGCTTCGACAACGGCGCCACCTGGCTCTGGTCGGAGCGCGGGCATGTCGTGCGCTGAATAGGACGCGCCGGGGTCATGTGACCCCGGCGTCTCGTTTGTCAGGCGGCCTTCCGTCGGCGGGACACCAGCCAGACGACCAGGGCGACCGGAGCCCACACCGGGCTGAGGATCGCGACGTACAGCGCTCCGCTGACGACGGTCTTTCCGACGTCGAGAAGCGTCTGGGTCGCGCCCGTGGTGGCCTCGCCGAACCAGTCGCCCGGCTTGAACGCAGGGTCAGACTTGGGTTGGGTGAGCTGGACATTAAGACTGGACATTGCGGCGACGTTGGCCAGGGCCTTCCGTTGGGCTTCAATACTTTCAATCTCTTCCCGCACGTTGGTCAGCCGGTCGCGCAAGTCAAGGGTGTCCTGGAGCCGACGGCTTTGCCGCAGCATCTGGACGTAGGATTCCTCTTCGCCGCGGAGCACCCTCAGGCGGGCACCCATGTCGGCGAGGGGGGCCGTGACGTCCTGGCCGCCCAACGACTCGCTCATCAACTCGCCCATGCGCCTGACGTTGCTCACCAAGGTCTCAAAGCTGGCGGCGGGGACTCGGAGCGCCATATGGCCAACGGTGTCGTGGTCGGTGACGTTGACGCTGCTGGACTCCACGTAGCCGCCCATCGCCTTGACCGTGTCGGTCATCTCTTGCATGGCCTGCTTGGCGTCCTTGACCTTCACCCCCAGCGAGCCGGTCTTGACCACGTCGCGCTGGGTCACATTGGGCATGGACAGGGGCGGTGGGCTGGCGTCCGGGGTCCGGGCCGGGGCGGCCGCCTTTTGTTCGACGGCGGAGTGCGCGGGCGCCCGTTCCTCCATCGGTGTGGCGTCCAGCGCCTCCTTTGACTTCTCCGGCATGGCCCGGCCCGTCGCCCGGTCGGCGGACACCTCTGCCGCGACGACATTTCCCCTAGACCCGAGCTTCGGGACGATCTTGGACCCGACGACCCCGATGACGAAGAAGGCGGCGACGCACTGGACGACCAGCGCAGGGGGTTTGAGGAACCACGGCTTGCACTTTACGGCCGCCCGGGCGCCGTCAACACCCTTGACCTCCGGTTCCTTGATGGTGCTTTGGATCTCTTTCGTGAGCAGTTTCATGAACGTGTACTCCTCGCGAAGGTCATGGTCGCGTTCCAGGGCCAGGCGGACTTCTTCCGCGCGTGACTCTGACAACTCTCCGTCCAGATACGCCTTCAGGTCTTCACGTTCGTTCACACTGCACCTCCTGACAAATCCTTGCGCAGGTTCAAGAAGGCATGGTGAAGGCGAGACTTCACCGTCCCTTCCGGCACGTCGAGGATCTCGGCGATCTCGGCGTACCGGAGCCCTTCGACCTCGTGCATCACCAGCACTTCACGATGTTCGGTGCTCAGGTTGCGGAGGGCTTTGCCCAAGGCCAAGCGGTCGATGACGGCGGACTCCGTGTCAGTCCCGCCGTCGTGCCAGGCCTCAAGGGGCATCGGCTCCAGCCGCCGTTTGCGGGCCAGGGCCATACAGGTGCGGTGGGCGACGCCGAGCAGCCACGTCGGGAACGCTGACCGTCCCGCGTAACTGCCGATCGACTTCACCATGGTCACGAACGTCTCCTGTGCGGCGTCCTGTCCGGCGGTCTCGCCGAGCCTTCGGGCGCAGAAGCGGTAGACCCGGGCGTAGTGTTCGCACACCAGCCGGTCCATCGCGCCGCGGTCGCCCCTTTGGGCCCGGATGACGAGGCCGTCCATTTCAGTTCGCTCGCCCATGGGTGTCCGCCTTCGGCCCGACCGTTCAAAGATATTGACGGCCTGGGACAAAAAAGTGGACGTGGTCAGGGGTAGAGCACGCTCTCGACCCGGCGGTCCTGGAGCAGCTTGGACCTGACGCGGAACGCGTCTTGGGCCTTCAGCCATTCCCAACCCGAGACGCAAAAGAGCCCCAAGTAGACGGTGGCGCCGATGGCACCCATCGTGTTGGAGAAGTCGGACGGTCGCGTGCCGAGCCGCATCATGGGGACCATGATCATGTTGAGCATGTAGAGGGCCCAAGTCGCCCAGCGCAGCTCCCGCCGCGTCCTGTCGCTCATTTCCAGCGATGGGTGTAAGTCTGAGGGCGGCAGAAGAGACTCGATATGTCCGTTGGGAGGCGACTTCAACCAGTCGTCCAGTCCGGCAAAGAACGCGGCGAACTTGCGACGGGTCGCGTAGTCCTCGAACGGGTCGATGGGGGTCAGGCGGATCTCGCCTCGGGAGCCTGCATGGGGCATGGGTAGCCAGAGCGGGGCTCGGCCTTCCGACAGGCGTGGGCGGCGCCTACGGGGCCACATCGGCAATGGAGGCATGTCGTCCCGGTTCAGGCGCCAGACTGACTGCAGGCCCTTGAAATACAGGGTCCCTTCGTGAAGCCAGAGGTAACCCTCGTCAGCGCCGGTGACGACGCCGTCGCGTCGGATAGTGTAGCGCACGGGCACGGCCTGCTCGTCGGGCACCCGGGCCCGGATGCGCTTCAGGCCGTGGCCCATCCAGATGTGGTCACGGACCCGACGGTACAGCACGATGAGGGCGGTTTCTGCCGCGACGACCACCATCAGCGTCTTGAGTTGGATGACGAAGACGGACATCTCGTCTTTGGCGTCCCGGACAAACGAGCCGATGAACATGGCGGCCAGGACGAGGGCCCAGAGGGCGATCCGAAAGCCCAGGGTCTCCCGCCGGTCGTTGACAATACGTTCGGACTCACTGGCAGGCAACCGCCAACCGGCGACAGGTTTGAGGTCACCCCTGCCGTCGACGTCCCGCGTGCCAAACATCCGCACGGTTCAAGTATAGACGGAGCGTCAACGGGGAAGGGTGAGGAGGTGGCTGGTCCAGAGGATGGCGTAAAGGGAGGCGGCCAACCACATGCCCACCTCTGCCGTCCAAAACCGCTTGGTCCTTACCCACTCCAAGACGCCCACGGGCCCGAGGAGGAATGCGGTCTTGGCGATGATGAACACCCCCGGGCCGACCGACCAGAGGGCCGCGAACAGGCGGTTACCTTCGGCGTGCCCCATTTGAAGCCAGGCGAGGGTCGCGACCAAGTCGGTGAGCCCCAGCGTCAGGAGCACGGCAGTGCTCAAGTAGACGCGGCTTCTGCCAAGGGAAGCTTTGGCCTGGCTCATACCCTAAGAAGCGAACGGTGGGTTTAGAGCGTTCCGAACAGACGGTCGCCATAGTCCCCAAGACCTGGGACGATGTACTTCCGTTCGTCCAAGTGGTGGTCCAGGGCGGCGGCCACGACCGGGACGTCGGGATGGTCGGCTTGGAGGACGGCGAGGCCTTCGGGCGCGGCGACGACACACACCATGACGAGGTCTTTGGCTCCGTTTCGCTTGAGCACACTGAGCGCCTGACTCGCCGAGCCCCCGGTCGCCAGCATCGGGTCACAGCACAGGGTCAGGCGACCGGCGAGGTCGGGAAGCTTGCAGTAATAGCTGCTGGCGATGGCGGACTCGTGGTCCCGCTCCAGGCCGATGTATCCCACAGCGACGTCGGGGAAGCAGTCGAGGGCCGCCTCCATAAGCCCCAGCCCGGCCCTGAGGACGGGGACCACGGCCAGACCCTGGGCGAGGACGGCCTGGTCCACCGTCGCTAACGGGGTCTGGACGGGCACAACCTTGGTCTTCAAAGTCCTGGTCGCCTCCAGGACCAGGAGCGTCGCGAGGGTGCGGCTGAGCCGGCGGAACACCGCCGGCTCGGTGTCGGCGTCGCGTAGGCCCGCCAAGAGGTGGGCGGCCAATGGGTGGTCTACGGTCCTCAAGCTCATCTGGGGCCATTGTGGCCGGTCCCCAAGGGGTATCGTTAATGCCCTGTCATGACCCCTTCCGGCTCCCCCGTGGGCGTCGTCTTGGCCGCGGGCCAAGGCACGCGGATGAAGAGCGCCAAGCCGAAGGTGCTCCATCCCGTGTGCGGCCTGTCCATGGTCGAATGGGTCGTGCGCGTCTTGCGCCAAGCCGGGATCGACCGGGTGGTCGTGGTCGTGGGCTTTGGCGGAGACCAGGTCCGGGAGGCCTTGGCGGGACAGAGGGTCGAGTTTGTCGAGCAGAAGGAGCGGCTCGGCACCGGTCATGCGGTCATGCAAGCCGCACCCTTGCTCGCCGGGCACGACGGCGTGACCGTCGTGAGCGCCGGCGACACACCGCTCCTGTTGCCGGAGACGGTCAAGTTTCTGATCGACTCGTGCAATTCAGGGGCGACCGCGGCCCTTTCGACCGCACATCTGCCCGAACCGGGTTCATACGGGAGGATCGTCCGCGACGACGCAGGGCGGTTTCAGGCCATCGTCGAGGCAAAAGACTGCACACCCGAGCAATTGCGTCTGACCGAGTGGAACCCGGCCCTCTACGCCTTTCACAACCCGGCGTTGCTGGCCGCCTTGCCTAGGCTCACCCAGGCGAACGCCCAGGGTGAGTACTACCTCACCGACGTGTTGGGTTTGGTCGCGACGGACGGACACCGGGTGGACGCGGTCCCTGCCGAAGACGCCGACCAATTTGACGGGGTCAACGACCGCTGGCAACTCGCCGAGGCGGGCACCAAGATGCGGAGGCGCATTCTGCGAAGGCACGCCGAGGCCGGCGTCACCGTCCTGGACCCGGAGAGCACGACGGTCGGGCCGGACGTCGTCATCGGGCCAGAGACGGTCGTCCATCCCAACACGATCATTGACGGGGCGACGACAATCGGGGCGAATTGCGAGCTCGGGCCAAACACCTGGATCAAGGACTGCGTCCTAGGTGACGGTGTCCGTGCCTACATGAGCCATCTGGAGCGCGCCGAGATGGGTGACGGATGCCGGTGCGGGCCGTTCGCCAACATGCGCCCGGGAGCCCGGCTGGCCCCCAATGTCAAGATCGGCAACTTCGTCGAGGTCAAGAACTCGACCCTTGGGGCGGACACAAGCGTCTCCCATCTGACCTACATCGGGGACGCGGAGGTGGGGGAACGGACCAACATCGGTGCCGGGACGATCACCTGCAACTACGACGGGTTTGCCAAGCACAAGACAACGATCGGGAGCGACGTCTTTGTGGGTTCAAACAGTACTCTTGTCGCTCCCGTCAATGTCGGTGACGACAGCATGGTCGCGGCGGGTAGCGTCGTGACCAAAGACGTTCCCGAGGGGGACATGGCGATCGGTAGGGGCAAGCAGGAGAACAAAGACGGATGGTACAGGCGATGGCGAACCACGAAACAGAGCAACGGCCAGTGAACGGGGACTTGAGCGGCATGAAGCTCTTTGCGGGCAACGCGAACCGAGACCTCGGGCACCGTGTCGCCGAGTATCTGGGTGTCGAACTGGGCAAGATCACGAGCACCAAGTTCAGCGACGGCGAAATCCGCCTCATGGTGGACGAGAGTGCCCGTGGCAACGACATCTTCATCATCCAACCGACGTGCCAGCCCGTCAACGACAGCCTGATGGAACTGCTCATCATGCTCGACGCCTTCCGCCGGGCGAGTGCGCGGCGTTTGACCGTCGTCATGCCCTATTACGGCTATGCCCGCCAGGACAAGAAGGTCAAGCCTCGCGAGCCCATCACCGCCCGGCTCGTCGCGGACTTGATCATCGAGAGTGGGGCCAACCGAGTCGTCGCCGTCGACCTCCACGCCGAGCAGATCCAGGGGTTCTTTGACGTCCCGGTCGACCACCTGTATGGTGGCCCGATCCTGGGCCGCTACCTTGTGGAAGAGGGTTTTGCGGGCCAAGACGACGTGATCGTCGTCAGCCCCGACGTCGCCGGGGTCTCTCGGGCCAGGTCCCTTGCCGAGATGCTCAAGTGCCCGATCGGCATCGTCGCCAAGCGCCGACCCGAGCCGAACAAGGTGGACATAGTCGAGATCATCGGTGACGTGGCGGGCAAGCGGTGCGTGATGATCGACGACATGATCGACACCGGCGGATCCATCATCCAGGGGGCCGAGGCCCTGCTGAAGCGAGGGGCCAAGGAAGTGATGGCTTGCTGCACGCACGCGGTGTTCAGCGGCAACGCCAGCCAGAGGCTCCAGGACAGCGTGGTCAGCCGGATCATCTCGATGGACACGATCCCCATCGAGAGTTCAAAGCTGTTCCCGAAGCTCACCGTCCTCCCCATCGCGCCGCTCCTGGGCGAGGCGATCAGGCGTATCCACGTGAACGAGTCGGTCAGCACGCTCTTCCATGACTGGCGCTGAGCCAGACCCGGCGGAGAGCCTCGAGTGGGCCGTCCAATTTGGAGACGGCCAGGACGGGAAGAGGGTCGTCGTGGTCGCGGTGGCCGTCTTGGCCGGCCTGTTCGCGTTTGCTTTCTTGAGAAATATCTTGGCGTCACTCCTCGGTGTCGGAGCGGTATTGGTCTCCACAGCCGAACTGTTTCTTCCGATCAGGTTCACCCTTGACGAGCAGGGGGCGCGACGGAAGTGCGGTTTGAGCGTCGTGGAGGTGAAGTGGGCGGACGTTCTCCAAGTTGTGGAGTCAGAGGACGGGGTGAGGCTGTCGACCGTCGCACCAGGGTCGAAGCTGGAACCCTTCCGAGGCGTGTTTTTGCGCTTTTCTGGCAACCGGGACGCCGTATTGGGCAAAATACGCGCACTTCAAACAAGCCATGCAGACTCTGTGGGACAGCGAACTGACGCCTGACGAACGGGACGCCTTGGTCGACAAACTGGTGTTTGAGATCAAGAAGCGCCGAATGGAAGCTCCAGCGATCTTCTTCCTGGAGTCGCACAAGCCAGTCGCCGCCTTGGCTGGCCACGCGATGGTCGCGTTCGCGCCTTTTCTGGTACCGTTTGTGGGCATGGAGGCGGTCAACGACTACAGCCGCCTTCTTCTGAAGCGTGAAAACGTCGAGCTGGTCATCCAGGCCCTGGAGCAAGACGACGCCCCCCGTGGACACGAGGCCACCCCGACATGCAATACCTAGACACCGGATGGTTCGGCGTCCTCATCACCCTGCTGATGGTGGCGTTCGTGCTTTTGAACATTGCCCGTGCGAAGGGAAAGAAGGAACTCTTTATCCGGCGGATCGCCGGCCTGAACGCCCTTGACGACGCCATTGGACGCGCCACCGAAATGGGCCGGCCGATCCTGATGGTTCCGGGCATCGGTGCGCTTAACGCCATCTCAGTCCAGGCGATCAATATCTTCAAGCAGGTCGCCAAAACGGCAGCGCAGTTCGGCACCCCGATCCGGATCTGCTGTGCCGACGCGGCGGTCTACACCGTCGCCCAGGAACTGATCCGCGACGTCTATCAGGAGCAGGGGATGATCGAGCGGTTTGACGCCCAGACCGTCCAGTTCATCAGCGACCGCCAATTTGCCTTCGCTGCCGGCGTCAGCGGTATGGTCCTCCGCGACCAAGCGGCGGCGTCGTTCCTGCTTGGCGAGTTCTACGCCGAGTCGTTGATCTTTGCCGAGACGGCCAACGCCATCGGTGCGATCCAAATCGCGGGTTCGACTAAGACGGCTCAGACGCCGTTCTTCATCGCGGCATGCGACTATGTCCTGATCGGCGACGAGTACTACGCCGCCAGCGCCTATCTCACCCGGGAGCCCGTGCTCGTCGGGAGCCTGATTGGTCAAGACTGGGGCAAGATTCTGATCGCCCTTCTCGTGACGGTCGGGTTCCTGTTCAACTCGATCGAGCGGGTCCAGCCGGCCACCCAGCACCGCGACGAGGACGACAAAGGCAACGCGGTCTGGAACCAAGTCGATCCGGCCACGGTGAAGGAGAATGACAAGCTCAAGAAAGCCTCCGACACCTTCATGTACCAAGTCTTCAACCCCTTCATCACCGAAGACATGAAGAAAGTCGAACGACAAAAGGACCCCAACGCGCCGGTGGAGGAAGGCAAGTGACCGAACTTCTTGCCCAAGCCCGCCTGACGTTCTTCGGCATGACGCCGAACAGCCCTGAGCTTTGGGTGAAGATCGCCGTCACCTTCTTTCTCGGCGTGGTCGTCATGGTCAGCCTGACCAAGGTGCCGCCCCGGTTTCGCCGCTATGTCACGTTGGCGTTCACCTTCGTCTCCGGGCTTTTCTATGTGCTGCTGTGGCTGTGGCCGGTGCCCATCGCCCGGGAGCCGGGGCAGTTACCCAACAACGGAGTCGAGGCGTTCGGCTTCTGGCTCGACGACGCGGTCCCTCGCGTCGCCGACGTCGCCCAGATCCTTACCGCGTTCTTGCTGGGGCTCGGCATCATGAGTCTTCTCACCGTCCACAGCCAGCGGATCCGGCGCAAGGCACCCGACTGGAAGTTCAGCGTGGTGCTGATGGTGTCGTTGCTGACGATGGTCTCGTTTGGCTACGTGGACTGGATCCAAAGGAAGTTCCAAGACCCCAAGGGCCAATTGCTGGAAATGGCGAACTGGGGGCCGGTCCAGTATGGGCAAGACCTCCTCTTCGACGGCGCGTACCAGCAGATGGAGGCGGCGATGTTTTCGACGATCGCGTTCTTCATCCTTTCCGCGGCCTACCGGGCGTTCCGGATCAGGTCGATCGAATCGACCGTGCTCATGGGGAGCGCGCTGATCTTGATGCTCAGTCTGATGGGAGCCCTCGACTTTGTCTGGACATCAGGGGTGGATCACATGATCGCCCAGACGCACATCGTGTTCTTGGAGAACCTGAAGATCAGCGAGATAGCCAGTTGGGTCAAGACGGCGCTACAGACTCCGAGTATCCGGGCCATCGAGTTCGGTGTCGGCTTGGGGTCGGTCGCCATGGGCCTGCGCATATGGCTCGGCCTTGAGCGTGGTGGGGTGAGCGCCTGATGAACGCGGCATTTTGGGAGCGGTTGCAAAAGATCGACCGCCGCATCCTCTATGTGATCCTTGTCGCCTTGACTTCGGTCGGGCTCTTTATCAAGGCGGAGATACCCGTCACCGTCGACGACTCGTCGGCCGACCTCTACGCCAAGTTGATGAAGATGGACCCCAACAAACCGGTGATCGTCCAGACCGACTGGACCATCTCGACGCGGGGTGAGAACATGGCCCATCTGGAGTGCCTCTTGCGCATCCTGATGGCGCGAAAAATCAAGTTCGTCTACTACTCGGCGACGCCGGACGCCCCTGCGTTCCAGGTTGCCACCGACGTCATCCGCAACATCAACGAAGAGCGGAAGAAGATGAACCTTCCGACGTACTCAAGGGGCACCGACTACATCGGGCTCGGCCTCTTCCCGAACGCGGAGGGCGCCAACGAGTCGATGCGGAACGACATCAAGAAAGCTTGGGGCGGTCGTCGCGTGCGGATGCCGGACGGCAAGGAGCAGGAGATCTTCGACACGCCGGTCTTGAAGGGCGTGAACACGATCGGCGACTTCAGCCTGATGGTCGTCATCACCGCGTCGGACACGATCGACTACGCCGTCCAGCGGCTCAACGACAAGGTGGACCTCGCGAGCATGGTCACCGGGGTCGTCGCGCCGGGGAACCTGCCGTACTACCAAGCCAAGCAGCTCAAGGGGTTCGCAGGTGGATTGAAGGGGTGCTACGACATGGAGTACATGATGAAGCACGGCATCAACCACCCCGAAGAGGGCGGCAAGATCTACGTGAAGGCAGGAAAGATCGTCGGGGAAGTCCCGCCGCTGGGCCAGGGTAAGGACATGGCCCGGGCCACCCAGTACTACGCCGACCTCCACATCGCCTTGACCTTGTTGATCTTGGCCGTGGTCGTCGGCAACGTCGCGATGTTCGCCCAGAAGGCGGGCAAGAAGGGAGGCGCCTAAGTTGGACCAGTACCTCTTGATCAAGCTCACCGTCGGCGTCGTCTTGACGGTCGGTCTGTACAGCGTCCTCTACAAAGAGAACAAGTTCTACCGGTTCTGCGAGCACGTCTTCCTTGGCCTCGCCGCGGGGTACTCGCTCGTTGCGATTTGGACGTCGATCCTCTACGACCAGTGGTGGTTGAAGATGACCGGCGTGCCAGCCGAGGGGGCGACCAAAATGGTGCCCGGCTACTTCATGTACGCCATCCTCGTCCCCATCGGGTTGTGTGGCTACACCGTCCTGAGTAAGAAACACAACTGGATGAGCCGTATCCCGATCGGTGTCATCCTCGGGCTATGGTCGGGCCAGCAGATCAAGAACTGGTGGACCACCTATGGAGCCCAGATCTATGGCTCGATGCAGCCGGTGATCCCGACGACGTGGACTTCGTTGACAAGGCCGGCGACATACACCTTTGACGCCACGGGGGCCAAGGTGCCCCTTTCGCCGGAGGCCGTCGCCGTCATCCGGTCGAACATCTATGCCAGCCAGGCCCTGTCCAACCTGATCTTCGTCATCACGATCGTCACCGCGCTGAGCTACTTCCTCTTTAATTTCGAGCTGAAGGGCAAGTTCTTGCGGAGCTTCAACACGGTCGGGCGCTGGCTGCTGATGATCGGTTTCGGCGCCTTGTTCGGCAGCACCGTCATGGCCCGGTTCGCCCTCGTCATCGACCGCATGTCGTTTATCTGGAACGAATGGTTGCGGTTGGGTAGGTGACCTTCTGTCCGGCGAGCGCACGGCCCAAGCCTTGGTCTTGCGCCGCCAAGACAGCGGCGAGTCTGACCGACGGCTGACCCTCCTCACCGAGGAGTTTGGCAAGTTGGACGTTGTCGCCAAGGGGGCACGGAAATCTGGCTCACGGCTCGCGGGAAGTAGCGAGCCGTTTGTCTTGGCCGAGTTCACGTGGCACGAGGGCCGGGCAAGACGGTTCGTCGTCCAGGCGCGGCCGCAGACATCGTTCCCCCGCGTCCGTTCTGACTATGCGCGGCTCACAGGGGCGTTGGCCTGGTGTGAACTCCTTGCCGTCGCTCTGCCGTGGGAGAGCCCTGCCGAGGGCTACTTGGCCGAGGCCTTGACGGTCGCCCACGCCCTTGAGTCCGCCTCAGACCCGGGGGCGGTCGTCGCCTGGGGATTGGTCCGACTCCTTGAGGTCGAAGGGATCGAGCCCTCTTGGACACGGTGCGTCCTGACCGGCGAGTCGTTGCAGTCGCAGGTCGTCGCGGTGTCTCCGATGGCCGGCGGCTATGTCTCCCTTGACCAGGCATCATATCCCGACGCGGTCTGGACCGACGCGGAGGTGGCGATCACGGCTGCTCGACTGGCCGAACTGACCGAGCCGCCAATTCGCATGAAGAAGTCAGCGGAAACGGTCCGTGCCTTGGTGCAGTACTGGCAGCAGGTCGTCGAACGGCCCTTGCCCGCGGGCGTGTCGTTCGCCTCCGGGCTCGACGACGGCCAGGGAGTACAATCAGAGGGATGAACAAGCTGGGCATCTTGTCGGCCGTCCTCGTGGCCGCCCTGTTGACGGTCGGTTGCGGTGGCCCGGGAAAGTTCTCGGAGCGGCGGAAGGAAGGCGAGGAGAATGTCCTGCGCTATCCGATCAAGAGCAACCCGACAAGCCTTGACCCCGCCATTGTCCAGGACGGCGACACGATCGACATCCTTCAGAACGTGTACGAGGGCCTCGTCGGTTGGGACGAGAACAACCAGCCGGTCGGCTACCTCGCCGAGAACTGGGAAGCCAAGGAAAACGGCAAGGTCTGGGTCTTCCACCTCAGAAAGGGCGTGAAGTTCTCCAACGGGAAGGAAGTCACCGCCGAAGACGTCAAGTGGAGCATTGAACGCGCCACCGACCCCCAACTCAAGTCGCAGACCGCCGACGCCTATATGAACGACATTGTCGGCGTCACCGAGCGGGTCAAGGCCTATGACAAAATTAAGGACGGCCAACCGAAGCCGCCCCTGCCCGAGTTGACCGGAGTCAAGGTCATCGATCCCTTGACCGTCGAGATCGACCTGAAGCAACCGACGCCCTACTTCCTCGGTCGGCTCACCTACATCGCCAGCGCGGTCTTGCCCAAGGGGGCGGTGCCTCCGACCGAGATCACTGACATCAAGGACTGCATCGGTACCGGCCCGTACAAGATCAAGGAGTTCTATCCGAACCAGCTCCTTGTCCTTGAGGCCAACCCCGAATACCACGGCGGCAAGGTCAAGCTAGCCAAGATCGAGCGTCCGGTCATCATCGACTCGCAGACTCGCCTCAACAAGTACCGCAACGGCGAGTTGGACATGTTGCTGCTCGACCGTCAGGACGTCAACGCCCTCAAGCAGGACGCTGTCCTCTCGAAAGAGATCGTCGCCTATCCTCGCCCGTCAATCTATTACGTCGCGTTGAACCAGCTTGTCTATAAGGAGTTCAAGGACCTCCGCGTCCGACAGGCGTTTGCCATGGCGATCGACCGCGACAAGATCGTCAACGAGCTGCTGGAAGGACTCAGCAAGAAAGCGGACAGCATTGTCCCGCCCGGTGTCAAAGGGCACCGCGACGTGGCGGCGGTCTACCCGTATGACGTGACCAAGGCCAAGGCCCTGCTCGCCCAAGCGGGTTTCCCCGACGGAAAGGGTCTGCCTGAGTTCGAACTCACCTTCCGTGACGGCCAGCCCGACGTCCAAGTCGTCGCCGAGGCGGTGGCCAGTCAGCTGATCGCGAACCTGGGCATCAAGGTCAAACTCCACAAGATGGAATGGAGGGCCTATCTGGAGCGGTTCAACAAGAAGGAACAGGGGTTCTATCACATGCGGTGGGCGGCCGATTACCTTGACCCACAGAACTTCTTGAGCCAGATGCTCGCGACTTGGGGCCCCGAGAACAAGCTCGGATATGCGAACGCCGAGTTCGACCGGCTCTGCAAGCTCGGGGACACGACGCTTGACTACGACGCCCGCGTGCCCTTCTATCAGAAGGCGGAAGACGTGGCGTTGCAAGACGTCGCTTGGATCCCCATCTACTTCCAGAAGGACTACGAACTGCACAAACCTGGTGTCACCGGGCTCAGAGAGTCGCTCTTTGGGCACTTGCAGCACACTACGACCAGTATTTCTCGGTGAATGGGGAGCGTCGTCCGCCGACTTGAGTTCCGTCGGCCATATCTCGGGCCGGTCTGGACGCCGCCTAGCGGGCTAGACCTGCCGGTGGTCGGTGGCACGGGCTGGCAGAGCAACGGCGGGGTGAGCAAGCGTCACCCCGCCCGGGCCCTGCCGCTTTCGATGGAAGTCCCCGTCCCGGTGCTTGAGGGGCCCGCGACCCAGATCCACCTTGTCGGCGTCTTCGCCTTGCATAGCGGCGAGAAGGCCGAGGTGCCGGGAACGTTGGGGGGCCTGTTCGAGGCGGTCGACGCCAATGGGAAGTCGGTGCGCGTGAACCTGGTCAACGGCAGGCACTACAACGACGCCACCGAAGTGGCGGCCATCGAACGGGTCGCCGGTGACGGCACCAGCCTGCTGACCATTTCGACTGCCCTCGTCGACGATGTCAAGGTGAGGGTCGACCGGCTGACGGTGGACATGCCCGGCGGCTTCACGCCGCGCAAGATCATCTTCCGTGACCTCGGCTCGCCCGCCAGCTTCATCATCTTTGACGTCTTCATCGAGTGCCAGGAGGCCAAGAGTTGCCCGATGCACGGCCGGGGCAGTGACATCGGTCTTGGTGAGATCGGGAGCATGCTGAGGCTCCGCGACCGGCCAAGGTTCGAGGCGTCCCTCAGCCAGGTCATCGAGGCCCTCAGGGCGGCGCCCGACCTTGACACGGCGAAGGGCTTGGCGGTCACATTCCTCGGAGTCGTCCTGTCGGCCCTCTTCGAACTGGGTTCCAGCCATGAGCGACACGGGTTCCTGCTCGATGCCGTGCGGACGGTCGACGCTCTGGCCGAGCAGGAGGCCGTCGTCCACCGTACTCTGGAACTGGTCGACAAACTGGTGGACGAGGTCTTCGAGGACGTCGGGGACGCCTTGGTCGACCGGGCGGTGGCCCTGGTCGAACGCAACTTCGCCCGAGAAATCTTGGACGACGAGATGGCAAGGCTTCTGGGGGTCAGCACGTCGCATTTCCGGTACCTGTTCCGACGGCGCACGGGACGCCCCTTCCACAAGTATCTCGTCGCCGTCCGCTTGGAGAAGGCCCACGAGTCGATCCTCCAGACCGACGCGACGATCTTATCGGTCGCCGAGTCGGTGGGGTTCAGTAGCCCCGCCCACTTCAGCCGCGCGTTTCTCAAGCGGTTCGGCTACCCACCGTCCGCCCTCCGGAACGGCGCTCGCCGCACATTCCGTTGAAGCTACCGGTGGAGAGGCTGGCCGGCTCCGCCGACAATCAAGGGCGTATGGTCGTCCTTGGTGTCGTCCTGTATCTGGCAGCCGCCGCCGCGTTCTACGTCTATGCGGTCAAGACTGCCCTTGTCGGAGAGTCCAACGCTCCGACACTGTTGCTGCTGGTGAACAACGAAGCCGAGCAGCAAGACCGCCGTGCGGCCTGAGGCCCAGCGAACCTGCGGATCAGGGCAAGACCTGGCTATAATCGCTGGAGAGCTGCCCGCTCGTCTAACGGCAGGACGACAGGTTCTGGCCCTGTTAATCGTGGTTCGAATCCATGGCGGGCAGCCATTTTTGTGTCCGGCTTTTTGAGTAGTGCCGCCGGGACATAATGTCTCGACATGACGAAGGGCAGGCTGGAAGCGTTCACCGACGGCGTCGTCGCGATCCTCATCACGATCATGGTGTTGGAACTGAAGGTTCCCCATGGGAGCGACCTTTCGGCCCTTCGGGAGATCTATCCCACGCTCCTCGCCTATTTGATGAGCTTTGTGCTTGTCGGAATCTACTGGAACAACCACCACCACATGATGCATGCGGCCAAGCACGTCGATGGAGGGGTCATGTGGTCAAACTTGAACCTGCTCTTTTGGCTTTCGCTTGTCCCTTTCACGACGAACTGGATGGACGAGACGATGTTCGCGCCGACGACGGTCGGCGTGTACGGCGTCAACCTGCTTCTGTGCGCCATTGCTTACGCCATCCTGGTCCGGGCCTTGGTGCGCCTGCATGGACGCCAGTCTGACCTGGCCCAAAGGATCGGCAGAGACTACAAGGGGAACCTCTCGGTCGTGTTCTATGTTGTCGGTGTCGCCGTGTCGTACTGGCTGCCGGCGGTGGCCCTTGCTTGTTACGTCGCCGTCACCCTCACGTGGCTCGTGCCCGACCGGCGGTTCGCCCATCACGGAAGTGGTGGGAATGAAAGTGGCTGATCTCCGGTATCTTGGGCCATGTTTGCCCGAACCGGATCCGTTGTAGCTGTGGTCGTGGCCATGTCGGCCCTGATTGGCTGGGCACCGGCCCAGAACGCGGCCAGAACCAAGCCGTCGGCCAAGGGTGAGGCGATCATGCAGGTGATCACCAAACTCCGGACGATGCCGGATGACGAGCGTGCGGCCAAGACGAAGGAACTCGCCCTCGATATTCGGACGTTGACGGATCCGAGCGAGCGGCTCTCCCTGGCTGCCGTCCTTTCGAACCTGGCCACCGAAGGCGACTTTGGCCGTGACACTCTGCAAACCGTCACGACGACGCTCGACCAGGCCCTGGAAAAGTCGACCGGCCCGGTCGACGACTTTGTCTGCGACCAACTTGCCGCCCTTGAACGCTACGAGGGAATGACCGTCCATTACGCGGGGAAACCGCTTGCCGCAGCCCGAAAGAGGCTCGCCGACCTCGACGCCAAGCGGGCGACCGTCGACTTCACCCTCAAGGACCTCGACGGGAAAGAATGGACCTTGTCCAAACTCAAGGGGAAAGTCGTGCTGGTCAATTTTTGGGCGACATGGTGTCCACCGTGCCGGAAGGAGATGCCCGACATCGAACAACTGAGCAAGGAGTTCAAGGACCAGGGACTCGTCGTGCTCGCCATCTCCGATGAGAAGCAGGACGTCGTCGAGAAGTTCATCAAAGAAAAGGGCTACACCTACCCGGTCTTGCTTGATCCAGGCAGGGAAGTGGCCGGCAAGCGGTATGAAGTCTCGGGCATTCCCAAGAACTTCATCTACGACCGCGAGGGGCGGCTGGTCGCCCAGTCCATTGACATGAGGACACGCCGACAGTTCCTCGCGTTGCTCGCCAAGGCAGGACTGAAGGAAAGGAAGGGGTGACGCGCCGCGCGTTTCTCGCGACGGCCGCCACGGCGGCCTTCACCGACCGGGCGCTCTCCGTCGTCGAGTCGGCGGCGGCCCGGGCTCCTGTCCACGCCCTAGAAGCGGCCGAGGACGAGGGGTTCTGGTCACAGGTCCAGCAAGCGTTCACCCTGGACCGAGCAGTTGTCAATTTCAACAACGGCGGCGTTTGTCCGTCGCCGAGGGTGGTGCACGAAGCCCTGAAACGGACGCTTGACTACAGCAACCAGGCGCCGAGTTACTACATGTGGCGGCACGCCGAACCCGAAGTGGAGAACGTCCGCCGACGCCTCGCCCGGATGTTCGGGGCTGACGCCGAAGAAGTCGCCATCACCCGCAACGCGAGCGAAGCCTTGGAGACCTGTCTCATGGGCTTAGACCTCGAGCCAGGCGACGAGATACTCACCAGCGACCAAGACTATCCTCGGATGATCACGACGATCAAGCAGCGGGAGCTCCGGGAGAAGGTGAAGCTGGTGCAGGTCGTCGCCCCGTCTCCACCACGGTCGGTCGAGCAGGTCGTCAAGGCGTTCGAGGCGGGCATCACGGACAAGACCAAACTGATCCTCGTCAGTCACGTGGTGTTCCTCAATGGGACGATCAACCCGGTCAGGCAGGTCTGCGACCTGGGCCGGTCGAGGGGCGTCCCGGTCATCGTCGACGGGGCCCACGCCTTCGCCCAGTTCCCCATGCGGCGTGACGACTTGGGTTGCGACTACTACGGTGTCTCTCTGCACAAGTGGCTCCTTGCCCCGGTGGGGACCGGCATGCTCTGCGTCAGGCGGGAGAAGGTCAAAGGCTTGTGGCCCTTGATGGCGGCGACCGAAGAGCAGGCCGACAACATCCGCAAATTTGAGGAGATCGGTACCCACCCGGCCGCCAACCATAACGCGATCGCCGAGGCGCTCACGTTCACGGAGATGATCGGACTTGAGAGAAAGGCGGCCAGACTACGCTATCTGCGTTCCCGATGGGCCGACGCCCTGAAAGGCGAGAAGAAGGTCGTCTTCCACACCAACCTCTCCCCTCAATTTTCCTGTGGGTTGACCACGGTGGAGATCAAGGGCACGACCCCGGCCGCGTTGAGTGCTTGGCTCATGGACAAGAAGGGCATATTCACGGTGGGGATCACGCACCCCCGCTTCCAGGGTATCCGGGTGACACCTAACGTCTACACGACCCTGGACGAGATCGACCGGTTCCGTGAGGCCATGCTCGAGGCGGCGACCAAGGGCATCGACTAAGGCCGGTCAGTCCAGGCCAGCGAGGGCCCGCAGGCGGCGGTACACCACGACCATTGCCCAGGTGTCCTTTTGGCAGTAGTCGAGCAGATCTTGCCGGGCGCGGTCTCGCTCTGGGCCGGGCGGCATCGCCAAGAGCCGCAGGTATGCCGCCACCGCCTCGTCACCGTTCTTTACCGCCAAGTCGTCGTATCCTTCCTCTGGGGCGAGGGCAGGGAGGACGTACTTGATCGAGAACGAGCCCTTGAACTCCCGGACGTAGACCATGCTCCTGATCACCTTGAGAAGGTCCCATTCCTTGGCCAAGAAGTCCTCAAGGAGCCCTGACGACCCTGGCACACCTCGATCGGCCAGTCGTTTGAGAGTCTGTTGCTCGTAATTCGAATACACCGCGACGGTCGACGCCTCGGCCACTAGCGGGGCGAGTGAGGCGACAAAGGCTTCCGAAGGGTCGCCGGCGGTGTCCCAGAGGAACTCGGCGTGGTCGACTTGTCCGCCTGGCTCCGTCAGCTGGTGGGCCGACCACTGGAACGGCAACCGTTGATAGGGTCTGTTACCCGGAATTCGTGGGACGGGCGGTTCAATACCTTCAAAGTCGATGAAGAGGACAGGATGCTGCACGGAATCCAGTTCAGGGCCCAGATCTGGGTCAAGGACGGGCCGTCCAGTGCGTGCCGCCTCGCGCACCTTGAAGACGACGGCCGGAACCTTTTCGCCATCCTCAATCTGGGTGACCAAGTCGATGCCTCTGGCCCTCAAGGCGACGCGGTCCTTTTCATGAAGGCTCGGCGCGAAATAGATGTCGTCGGGGTCAAGCCGGTCGAGGCAATGACTGAGGAACGGGCACTCGTAAGGCTCGGTGCAGTGCCGTCCGGGGGCTACCTCGGGCCTCAGGCCGCTGTCCAGCCTAAGGAGCAGGGTCGTGTCGACGGCGGCGAACTGGGCCTGCACGTCCTTGGTCACGTCGACCTCGGTCAAGAGTCCTTGGGGGTCGAGTTCGCCGTCGAACACGTACTTCGTGTCGATGTGGACCACACTGGCTTCCTGGACGGGAACACCTGCCAGAGCGGCCACCCGCCATTGAAACGCGAGGTCGAGACAGTGGGTGTCTTTGGGCTTGGTGGACGACTTGACTTCAGTGACGCGCCAGACGCCGTCGACCAGTCGAAGGACGTCCAGCCGGGCGACAAGTCCGTCGGCCGCCAGAGTCGGCTGAAGGAACCCGGTCGCACCGTCCTTGACGGCCTGCAGCACGGCGGCGGTGGCAGCCCGTGGGTCGTCGTGCCGGGGTGCCAACTGGGCACCAGGAAACAGGGCCTGGGCGATCTCGTCGACCTCGCGGCCGGTCTCGGCCCGCAGCTTGACCCCGACGCCGACAGGTTCCGCCTCCTCCGGCTCGTTGGCGGCAAGCCAGTGCCGCAGGCGGCATTGGTGCAGGGCCAGGAACTGGCTCTTGGAAAAGAGGTCAGCCAACGGGCACCGTCTCGGGAGTGCTGTCCTCGTCCCTGAACTGTTCTTCGTAAAGCCGCCGGTAGAGACCACCTTTGGCGAGCAGTTCTTGATGTTTGCCCGCTTCGACGATCTGGCCAGCCTCGACGACGAGGATCAGGTCGGCTCGCAAGATGGTGGACAGGCGGTGGGCGATCGCGAACGTGGTGCGGTTGTCCATCAGGTTGTTCAGGGAGTTCTGGACGATCCTCTCGCTCTGGGTGTCCAGGGCTGAGGTGGCTTCGTCCAGGATCAAGATGCGCGGGTTCTTGAGCACCGCCCGGGCAATGCCGATGCGTTGCTTCTCGCCGCCACTGAACTTGTAGCCCCGTTCACCGACGACGGTGTCCAGACCCTCCGGCAAGGAGTTGACGTGGTCCCAGATAGACGCCGCCTTGCATGCCGCCACGAGTTCCTCGTCAGTAGCGTTCGGCTTGGCGACCTTGAGGTTCTCACGCACGGTGGTGTGCATGAGGTACGTCTCCTGGGTGACCGCGCCAATGATCTGGCCGAGCGACTCAAGGGAGAGGTCCTTGATGTCGCGGCCGTCCAGGGTGACCTTGCCCTCGACCGCGTCATAGAGCCGGGGGATCAAGTAGGTGATCGTCGTCTTGCCCGCGCCGCTCGGCCCGACGAGTGCGACCAGTTGCCCCGGCTCGGCCTTGAAAGTGATGTCACTGAGCGTCCAGTTCTCTTGGTCGTCCTCGTACTTGAAGAAGACGTTTTCGAAGGCGACTTCGCCATAGAACGACTTGGCGTCAACCTTAAGCGCGTCGGGCTTCTCTTGAATGTCACGGGGCATGTCCATGTATTCAAAGATCCGCTGGAACAACGCGAAGGAACTCATGATTTGCACCTGGGCGCCGACCAGTCCGGTCATGGGGAAGAACATGCGGATCTGCAGGCCGTTCAGGGCAAAAATCTTGCCGAGCGTCATCGACGTGTCGCCCTGCTTGATCATGAAGTACCCGCCGACGACATAGAGGAGGGCAGGGGCCGCCTGGGTGATGAGACGGATGAGCCCGAAGAAAATGTATTGGACGGAGTAGAGCTTGATCTGCCAGTCGGCCAGTTTGCGGTTTTCGCCAGAAAACCGGCTGATGAGCACGTCTTGGTTGCCCGCCGTCTTGCTCAGCAAGACACCGCTCACGCTCAGCGTCTCTTGCATCATCGAGTTCAGTTCGCTGGTCTGCTCCTGCGCGCCGTTCCGCACCTTCCGGGCGAAGTCGCCGACGTACTTGCCGGCGACACCAAAGAAGGGCAGAAGGAGGATCGAGACGAGGGTCAGACGCCAGTCGAGCCAAAACATCGCGACGATGGCCCCGATGAAGATGGCGATGTTGCTGAGTTGGTCCGTCAGGGTGTTGCTCAGCACCTCTTGCACCCCGCCGACGTCGCTGATCAGGCGGGTTTGGATGTCTCCGGTCCTCGCATTGGTGAAGAACTTCAGCGACATGCCCTGGAGGTGCTGGTACAGCTTGTCGCGCAGCTCCATCATCACGGCCTGGCCCATGACGACGCCCAGGTAGCCGTAGGCGGCGGTCGTGGCGGACGCGGCGACGACGGTGACGAAGATCAGGACGAAATCAATGGTGATGCGGTTGAAGTCGCCCTTCTGGAAGCCGTTGTCGATGATGTCTTGGGTCAGGAAGGCGGGGATGATGCCCACCACGACCGAGACCAACACCGTCCCGACGACCGCCCACACCTTGCCCAGATGGGGCTTGAACAGTGCGACGACCCTTCGGACGATCTCCTTGTCAGGCTTGGGCATCGAGGGGGCTTTGTCGCCAGAAGGTCGCATAACTCCCTAGGATACGTTGACAAAGGGCAACCTGTTAGGCCCAGTCAGAACCTATGGCCGCGTTCCCTTGATATCTTCTTGACGGGCGGTCAGGGCCTGACCGTGCCCGTGACGACGATCGAACCCTTGTCGACCGTCACGCTGTCGAGGTCGACCCGCATGGGGAACTCACTGGCGTCCAAGATCGGGTTGATCTTGGCCAGTTGCGCCTCGATCAGCTTCTTCGCGGGGCCGCCCATCACGTCCACGCTCTCGACGTCGACATAGACCTGGCGACCGCCCTCGATGCGGAGGGTGCATGTCGCCTTGGCGCTGATTTCCACCACCATCTTGACCGACGCCTCGCAGACCACCTTTCCGCCGGTGCACTTCACCTTGAACGCCTGCAGGGAGGCGGGTGTCTTGGCGTCCAAAAACTTGGCCACCGACCCTTCGGACACCTCCACTCTGGCCCGGGCCGCGCCGTCGGCCGTGAGGGCGAACGGGGGCCAAGAGACCGTCGCGGCGTCCGAGGACAACGTGAAAGAGTCGACGCGGAGGCCGACATGCAGCAGGATGCCGTCGAACCGGGCCTCCATGCGTTCGAACTCAAGCTTTTCCATACGTGCGTCCGACAGTCTACGCGGAACAGAGGGCCGTGGGTTTCGGGTAGCTTTGGACGATGGTCACCGCCCTGGTGTCCGCCTTGCTCATGGCGACGACGACTACTCCCGAGCCCTTGCGTGAGTTCCGCGGCGTGTGGGTCGCATCAGTCGCCAATATCGACTGGCCCAGCCGGAAGGGTCTGTCCAACGCCGAGTTGAAGGCGGAACTCGACAACATCTTCACCACTTGTGACCGCGTCCATCTGAACGCCGTCATCCTCCAAGTCCGGCCCAGCGCCGACGCCCTGTACGCGAGCCGCTACGAGCCTTGGTCGGCGTATCTGTCCGGGACACAGGGCGTCGCCCCTGCCGACGGGTTCGACCCCTTGGCCTATGCGGTGAAAGGCGCCCACAAGCATGGCCTTGAGTTGCACGTATGGTTGAACCCCTACCGGGCCAAGCACCCCAACGACAAGGGGCCGGCCAGCAAGGACTTCATCGGGGTGACCCATCCCGAGGTCGTGAAGCAGTATGGCGACTACCTTTGGATGGACCCTGGCGAGAAGTATGTCCAAGACCACTCGTTCAACGTCTTTATGGACCTGGTCGAGCGCTACGACATCGACGGCGTCCACATCGACGACTACTTCTATCCCTATCCCGTCAAGGGGCCCGACGGCAAGCCCGTCGACTTTCCCGACGGCCCTTCGTACGCTAAGTACCTGGCGACCGGCGGCCGGCTCAACAAGGACGACTGGCGACGGAAGAACGTCGACGACTTCATCAAACGCGTCTACGAGGGGATCAAGAAGAAGAAGCGCAAAGTCAAGTTCGGCATCTCGCCGTTCGGCATCTACCGTCCTGGAGTGCCGGAAGGGATCAAGTCCGGAGTCGACCAGTATGCCGAACTCTACGCGGACTGCAAGAAGTGGTTCCGTGAGGGATGGTGCGACTACATGACGCCTCAGCTTTATTGGCCGATCAAGCAGACCGCCCAGAGCTTTCCCACGCTCCTGAACTGGTGGAAAGGACAAAACGTCAAGGGCCGTCACCTTTGGCCTGGGCAATACACGAGCCGGACGAACCCCAAGGAAGGCAATTGGGGCGCGGTCGAGGTCACCGACCAGATCGACATCACGCGCAAGACCCTTGGTAAGGACGCGGGGACGGTGCACTTCAGCATGAAGGCGCTGATGGAGAACTGGAACGGGATCACCGACGCCTTGCTGGCCGGCCCCTACAAAGAGCGGGCCGTCGTTCCCGACTCTCCCTGGCTGGACTAGGTTAAACGAGGGGGAGGTAGACGCGGAACGTCGAGCCGTGGCCCAAGCGGCTCGACACCGTCACCTTCCCACCGTGGCCCTCGACAATGTTCCGGACGATGGAGAGGCCAAGGCCGGTGCCACCCGTCTCCCGAGACCGGCCGCGGTCGACGCGGTAGAACCGTTCGAAGATTCGAGGTTGATGGTCCACCGCCACGCCGATACCGGTGTCCTTGACCTCGAGGACGGCATGGTCACCCTCGAGCGACAAGTCCACGTCGACCGACCCTTCCTGGGTGTAGTTGACGGCATTGTCAATCAGGTTCAGGGCGACCTGGTTCATCTGGTGCTCGTTAGCCCGGACCGGCAGACTTTGCGGCGCGTGGATGGTCAGGTTCAGGCCCTTCTTCGCCGCCTTGGCCTGAGTTTGGTTGACGACATTGCGCACGATTTCAGCCAGGTCGACGTCGGATTTGACGGCCTGTCCAGCTTCTAGGGCGCTCAAGGTCAGCAAGTCCTCGGCCACCCGCGTCAACCGGTCGACCTCGGCGACGATCCGCGCCTCATATTTGTGACGCAGTTCGGCGTCGTCGGGGTCGTCGATCAGCGTCTCCGCCATTGCGCGGATCGTGGTCAGCGGCGTCCGCAGCTCGTGGGAGACATTGGCGACAAAGTCGCGCCTCACGCGCTCCAAACGCCTCAGGTGGGTGATGTCGTAGAGCGACACAAAGATCCGCTTGACGGCAGTCGACTCCTGCCATGCGACCACCGCCATGATCCGCTCGGAGGGGTGCTCGAAGACGATCTCGTCCTTGGCCGCTTCACCAGAGGAAGCCACCCTTTCCACCAACTCGACGACGGTCGAGGAGAGGGTGACGGCCAGGAGGGTCTGACCCTCCGGCTCGTCGAACTCGAAGAGGGAGACCGCCTTGGGGTTGGCATATTCGATCTTTGTCTTGGGGTCGACGAGGAAAATGCCGACGTCAAGTCCCTCGGCCAAGTCGTCGAGGGCGTCCTTGTGACCCTGGAGTTCCACGGCCAAGGCGTCGGCCACCTCCACGGCCTTGTCACGCTGCGTCTCGGTCACCGCAGAACGCTGGGACATCATCACCATGGCCAGCGACATCCCGACGCCGACGAGTCCGAGGGCGGTGATGGCGACCGTTTGCATGCCGGCCGTGTGCGCGGTGGCCAGGGCGACCACGGAAACGACGACGCCCGCCCATGGGAGGGCGAGCACCCGGAACGGCGTTGGCGGGCGCGTCATCTCAATGCTATTGTGGCGCGGCACGCCGGTATTCTTACGGGCGCGTGAAGAAGATCGACGCCATCGTCCGGACGAACAAACTGGAAGACGTGAAGGAGGCGCTGGAGAACATCGGCGTCCCCGGCATGAGCGTCGAGCAGGTGCGCGGCTATGGTCGACAGCAAGGCCAGACCGAGCACTTCAGGGGCAGCACCTACGCCCTGAACCTTGTGCCGAAGGTCAGGATCGTCGTCGTCGTGAACGACGAAGACTTGGACGCGGCCCTCGAGGCCATCGTTGAGGCGGCACGGTCGGGCGAAGTCGGCGACGGCAAAGTCTTTGTCAGCGACATTCTTGACGTGGTCCGGGTGCGGACCGGCGAGCGCGGAAGCGACGCGGTTTGAGAATGAATAGAGGGACAAATGATGAGTCCTTGACAAAGCATGAAAAGGACATGCAATATTGAGATCGATGGAACTTTGCGGTGGATTGCCTGACCTCAGCGGTGAGCGGGTGGTCGATGATGCAATGGTCGAAGCCTTTCGTCGCGACGGACACATTTGCGTGAGGGGCCTGTGCGACCCTGCCGAAGTCGCCGCATACCGCGACGTCATTGTCGAAGTCGCGATGAAGAACAACCGCGAGACGCGGCCGATGGAAGAACGCGACACCTATGGCAAGGCGTTCTTGCAGGTCATGAACCTGTGGCAGGCGGACGATCGGCTCAAGTGCTTTGTGCTTGCCAAGCGGTTCGCCAATGTGGCGGCGCGGTTGCTTGGGGTGGAAAAGGTGCGGCTGTATCACGACCAAGCCCTTTTCAAAGAGCCGGGTGGCGGCCATACCCCTTGGCACCAGGATCAGTTTTACTGGCCGCTGGACGCTCCCCAAACGATCACGTTGTGGATGCCCCTGGTCGACGTCGACGCGGTCATGGGCACGATGAGTTTTGCCAGCGGCAGCCACGAGCTGGGTTACGTCCCCCTCTCCCAGCAGATCAGCGACGCCAGCGAGACATTTTTTGAACGGTTTGTCAATGCCAAGGGCTTCAAGGTCGAGTCTGCCGGCGCTATGAAGGCGGGAGACGCCACCTTCCATACGGGATGGACCCTCCACAAGGCTCCGGGCAACGTCACCGACCGGGTCAGGGAAGTGTTGACGATCATCTACTATCCCGACGGCACCAGAGTGACGGAACCGAAGAACCAGTTCCAGAGCGCTGACCGCGCCGCTTGGTTGGACAACATCGAGCCAGGACTTCTGGCCGACGGGCCGTTGAACCCGATTCTCAACTGACTCAGCAGGGCAAGACGCGACGAGACGGTCTCGCACGTCAGAATCAACGGTTATGAGGACCGGCAGATTTCCTTGGTTGGCCGTGGCGGTCGCGACGGCGGCCTTGGCCCATGGTCAGCTTGACCCCAACAAGACGATGGTCGTCGTCAACGGGGTCACCGTCACCGCCGACAACTACTACCGGCGGATGGAACGCCTCGCTGACGTTGGCAAGCTCGTCGGAGGGAAGTTCGCCCCGGCCACCCCTGGTTACCTGACCCTTGAGCAGATCATCAACGAGACCCTCATGGTCCAGCTGGCCGTGGAGAAGGGCGTGGCCCCGACCGAGGCTGAGATCGACGCCGAAGTCAAGAACCTCACCACCGACGAGCCGCAAAAGGTCGAGGGCCTGAGAAAAATGGGGATCACCGACGCGGAGATCCGCTATCAGGTCAGGGTCACGCTCAGCGAGTACAAGGTGCAGACCATGGGCATCAACATCGCCGAGCAACAGGTCGAGGACTACTACAAGTCCAACCCCAAGAAGTTCAACACGCCGCAGATGTACCGGCTCAGGGTCATCGTGGTGGACAGTTCGGCTTTGGCCGACGAAGTGGACAAGCAACTCTCTGCGGGAACGGCGTTCACCCAAGTCGCCCGCAAGAACAGTAAGGACGAGTCGGCCTTGCTCGACGGCTTCTTTGGCGAGTATTCGGCCGAAGACCTCGGTGACAAGCTCCGTCCGGCGGTAGAGGCCTTGAAGAAAGGACAGACCACGGGATGGATCGACTCCCAGAAGGTCAAACTCAAGTTCTTGCTGGAAGACGTGATCCCGGCCAAGACCGTCCCGTTCGACGCCAAGACCAAGGCGGCGATCCGACAGCAACTGATGGTCGACCGGGGCCGGGTGAAGAACGACATCCCCGCCCTCATGGCCGAGATGCGCAAGAAGGCCAAGATCACGTACCAGGGCACCCCGTTTGACAGTCAGTTGAAGTCGACGTTTGGTGGCTAGGGTGGAGGCGCCCGCGCGCCACGGCTTGGTCGGCCCGTCCCAACACCATGTAGCCCCCGTGGCGATGGCGGTCGACGCCCGGGCCCACCAGGTCTTCACCGGCTTCGTCGGTCATTGGCCTCTGGTCCAGAATGCCCTGTCGATCCTCCCGGGCACCGCACCGGTCTGGGCCGACGGGGTGGGCATGCCTTGGGCAGACTGCCCACCCTGTGACGATCTTCTTGTTCCGGCCTGGAACAACGAAAGGCCGACTGGCCTGGCGGGCTTGGTCTGGGTCGTGGACCGGCTGCTTGGTCCGGGCGGCTGCCCATGGGACATGGAGCAGACCCACGAGTCCCTGAAGAAGTACTTGGTCGAAGAGTGTTACGAGTTGGTCGACGCCATCGACCATCGGGACGACGAGGGGCTTGTCGAAGAGTTGGGCGACGTTCTCCTTCAACCCCTCATGCATTCCCAAATGGAAGCGCGGGACGGACGCTGGGACGTCCACCACGTTGCCGAGACAGAGGCCCAGAAGCTGGTCCGCCGGCACCCCCACGTATTTGGGGACAAGGCGGTGCATGACTCAGCCGACGTCCTCAAGCAATGGGACGAGATCAAGAAGACGGAGAAGGGCGAGTCGCGGGCCTCGGTCCTTGCCGGCGTCCCCCAAGCGGCTCCGGCCCTGCTGAGGGCCCTTGAGGTCAGTAAGCGTGCCGCCCGGGCTGGGTTCGAGTGGCCGGACATGAACGCGGTCTGGGACAAGTTCGACGAAGAGACTGTCGAAGTCCGTGAGGCCCTCGTTTCGGGCGACCAGGCCCAGGTCTCCGCTGAGATTGGGGACCTGCTCTTCACCGTCGTGAACCTGGCCCGGTGGGCCAAGGTCGATCCCGAAGACGCCTTGCGCACCATGGTCGACCGCTTCGTCGGGCGGTTCCGTCACATGGAGGCCATGGCGGGCCGAGGCCTGGAGGAACTTTCACCCGACGAGTGGGAACGTCTCTGGTCCAGGGCCAAGAGCCTCTGATTCTGAAAAACCGGCGCAAGACAAACTGAATCATCAAAAACGTCAAGTGCGTCCCATCTCCCGGGCAAATGGACGGCCATCTGGACACTTTCGTCAAAAAGATCAAGTAGGACCATCGCAGAGGCTCGTCAGACTGAGGTCATGAGGACTCGCGCCTTCACATTGATCGAACTCCTGGTCGTCATTGCGATCATCGCTATTCTCGCCGCAATCCTGTTCCCGGTCTTTGCCCAAGCGAAGACAGCGGCGAAGAAAACCAGCAGTTTGAGCAACGTCCGCCAGATCGGCACGGCCAGCATGCTCTACATGGGCGACTATGACGACACCGTCATGCCGCTGTACTTCTTCGACCCGAACAACCTGAGCTATCCCAGCACGTTCGGCTTCTACTACTATCCGATGACCATGCTGCCGTACACGAAGAGTGAGAAGATCTTCCTGTGCCCGGCGGACACCGCGGACGACGCGCTCTTGAGCGACGGGCAGGGTCACGGCCGGTTTGACCCCGACAACCTCTACCACTATTACATCGTTGGCGCGAACCCCAGCTACGGCTACAACTACCGCTACCTCAACACCGTCAAGCTCAACTTTGACTACGGTTCACAGCCGGTCTCGATGTTCACCGGTGTCTCGGTGTCGAGCCTGAACGCCCCCGCGCAGACCCTCATGTTCGCTGAGGCGACGATGAAGGACAAGTCGGCCCCTGGGTTCGACGGTGCGGGCTATGGCCAGGTGACCAACACGATCGGATACGCCCGGGTCGAGCCTCCGTTCGCCGTCACCGTCCCCGCTGGCCTGCCTCCCTACAACGGGTGGTCAGGCTCGTTCCCCGACGCCCGGTCGCAAGGCCAACTGTGGGGACGCTTCGACCCCAAGAAGGTGATCGTCACCTGGGCCGACGGCCACGCCAAGTACACGTCGATCCAAGCCCTGAAAGGACAAGGCACCACCGAGCTCGAAGTGAACCGCTACTGGAACGGTCAGGGCGACTGACCAAGCGGGCCCCATGCAGGACCACGCCGGCCCGTCTGGGCCGGCGATTTCCTCTCAAACCGCTTGCTTAAGCGAATCGAGGAAGCCTTCAAGGAGGTCGTCGATCTCAGCCATCGTCTCGGCGACCGTCAACCGTCCGCGCAGGGCGGCCGCGCCCGGTTCGCCCTTGACATAGAGCGGTAGTTGTGAGCGCAGGGCCCGGAGCGCGGCCAGTTCGTCGACAGGGTCTATCCGGTCCGGAGTCTGGGTCACGTCGTCGAGTCCAAGTTGGTAGCCGACCATCATCCGCATGTGCCGGCGGGCCATGGCCACCCGGTCGTCGATCGTCGGGGGCGGAGGCGCTTCGCGGCCGGCGACCGCAGCGACGATCCGGGCCATGCGCCACGGGTCGCTGATCGCGGCCCGGCCCACCATCACCCCGTCCACTCCCGTTTCTTGGACCATCCGGAGGGCGTCTTCGGGTTCCTTCACGTCGCCGTTGCCGATGAAAGGCACGGTCACCGCGTCTCTCATGCGCTTGAGCAGGTCCCAGTCGGCCTGGCCTTCGAACCCCTGCTTGGCGAACCGGGCGTGCAGGGTGATCATTTGGGCCCCCGCTCCGACAAACCGCTTGGCAAGCTCGGGGGCGGCGAACACGGAGTAGTCCCAGCCGGCCCGGACTTTGACGGTGACCGGCACCTTGACTGCCGACACCACGGCGGCGACGATCCGTTCGGCAAGGTCAGGGTCTTTGAGCAGCGAAGCGCCTGACCCTGTGCGGCACACTTTGGGCACCCAGCAACCCATGTTGATGTCGACGATGTCGGCCCCCGCCTCTTCCGCGACGCGGGCTGTCTCGGCCATGACTTCGGGGTCTGCCCCAAAGATTTGGATTCCCAGCGGGCGTTCCCTCTCGTCCACCCTAAGCTTTCGAAACGTCTTGGCCGCCTTGTAGTGGACCGCCATCGCGGAGACGAACTCGGTGAACATGAGTCCGGGCCGCGCGACTTCCTTGGTGATCAGTCGGAAGGGCAGGTTGCTGACGTCCTCCATCGGGGCGAGGAGGACGGGCGGGTCGACCCGGACGGGCCCGACTGAGAAGGGCGGGGCGGGCATGGGGATGCGAGAATTGTGGCGTGCGGCACGTTGGGGCCACGGGAAACCGCCGACTTGACCATGAATTTGACTTGAAATCTGCTTGGGACCCGCTAAACTAGGTCATGTGCGCATGGCGCAACTGCTTTTGAAATGAGGAGACTTAGTGTGATGAAGTTGAAATCGACCCTTGTCATCAGTGCCTTGGCCACGGCGGCGCTGTCCCACGCCGTCATCGCGACCACATCGACAACCGCGACGGGCCCCGAGGATTTCACTTGGGTTTACGTGGGTAGGGTCGGCAGTGCCAGCGGTGTCGCGGTCGGACCCCATTCGGTACTGACCGTCCAACACATCAGCGCGACCGATTTCGTTTTGGGTGGCGTCACCTATCACAAGACCGGCGCGGTGGACGCGCCCAACCTGAACGGCACCCACACCGACCTGCGCATGATCACGGTTGCCGAGACCTTGCCCGGCTGGTATGAACTGGGCCAGTCACCGGTGGCGGGCTCCGGGGTGACGATGGTGGGCTACGGCGCCACCGGCAAAGTGGCCGCGTCGGGCGACTACTACACCGACATCACCGGGATGGGCACCCGTCGGGCGGGCGACAACAAGATCGACGGGACGGTCAAGATCGACGGCTGGGGCGTGGCGAACTATGCCTACCTGCACTCGGTCGGCGAGGCGTCCCTGGCGGCCGGTGATTCGGGCGGAGGTTGGTTTGACAGCACGGGCCGGCTGATCGGGATCAACTCGTTCATCTTCAACGACACGGATTGGACGGGCGGGACTCCGACGCCGCCGGACAAGTTGAACGACTTTGGCTTTGCCTCGTTCAACAAGAACGGTTGGACTTGGAGCGGCGAGTACGGGGGCCAGCACTACGACATCGACATCGCTCCGGGCACGGCCTACTTCGGCAGCGGGGCGATCGACGTCACCAACGACGAAGTGCGACGGTGGGCGTTCCAAAACGGCGCGGTGCCCGAACCGGCGTCGTTGTCTGTCCTTGGACTCGGTGCCTTGGCGCTGATGCGTCGCCGAAAGAGCTGAGTCGGACCCCGTGCGCGGGCAGTCGTCGTCTCGCTAAACTGGGACACGATGTCTAAACCCACGCTGACCGTCGGACTGATCGGCTATCAGTTCATGGGCAAAGCCCATAGCAACGCCTACCGCCAGGCGGGCCGGTTCTTTGACTTGCCCATGGACCTGCGCATGAAAACCGTGTGCGGGCGCAACGAGGCGGCGGTGGCAAAGGCGGCCGGTCAGCTGGGCTGGGAGGGCTACGAGACGGACTATCGGAAAGTGCTGGACGACCCGGAGATCGACGTCGTCGATGTGAGCACACCGGGTGACAGCCACCGAGAGATCGCGGTCGCAGCGGCCAAGGCGGGGAAGATCGTCTTCTGCGAGAAGCCGATCGGCAACACACTGGCCGACGCCCAAGAGATTTATGACGCGGTGAAGGCCAGCGGCAAACCCAGTGCGGTCTTCCACAACTACCGCAAAGCTCCGGCCGTCGCGCTGGCGAAGCAAATGGTCGCGAGCGGTCAGCTCGGCCGCATCTATCACATCCGGGCCGTTTACCTGCAGGACTGGATCGCCGACCCCAAGTTCCCGCTGGTGTGGCGTTTGCAGAAGGAGAAGGCCGGTTCGGGGGCGCACGGCGACATCGCCAGCCACATCATCGACCTTGGCCGACACTTGCTGGGCGAGTTCGAGTCTGTCACCGGGCTACTTCACACCTTTATCAAGGAGCGTCCCCTGGCCGGGGCGGTCGACGACCGCCTCGGTGCGGCGGCCAGCACCGAGACCGGCGAGGTGACGGTCGATGACGCCAGCCTCTTCCTCGCCAAGTTCAAGAGCGGGGCAGTAGGCACGTTCGAGGCCACTCGGTTCGCGGTCGGGCGGAAGAACCACAACCGGTTTGAGATCAACGGAGAGAAGGGGTCGGTTGTCTTCAACCTGGAGCGCATGAACGAACTGGAGTATTACGACAACACCGACGCGGCGGCGAACCACGGGTTTAGGCTCATCCAGGCAACCGACGGGGTGCACCCCTACGCGGGTCACTATTGGCCGGTCGGGCACATCATCGGCTACGAGCACACCTTCATCAACCTCGTCGCCGACGCCGTGAACGCGATCGCCGAAGGAAAGAACCCGAGCCCGGACATTGAGGACGGGCTCCGGAACCAGGTCGTCCTTGACGCGGTGGAACGCAGTCACGCGTCGGGGAACTGGGTCACGGTTTAGGCGGCCCGCAGTACCTCGAGCCGGACGGGATGCTCGGCGGCTTTGGCGATGCGGCGGATCGCCGAGAGGAAGACGGGGTTGTCTTCTTCCTGGCTTTGCAGGCATCGGCTCAGGATCTCGTACGCTTCCTCCTGCGTCATCTTGACTGAAACATACGTGTCGCGAGTTTCCATCCCACCACGGATCATCGGCGACTCTCCAGACTCAAAAAGGGCACAAAGGATGAAACTGGAATGACTGTCAGCCGTCAGCAATACAGGGACTAGGTTCAAAAGGATTGAAAACCTAGTGGGTTTTGAGGGCCATGGGACTCTGTAAGGATGCGAAATGGGCGATAATAGAGCCTGGGCAGGTCACGACCATGAGGGTCACGAGGCAGACACGGCGGTTAGGGCTAGCGGTACTCGCGTTAGCCTCGGTCGTGGCGCATGGCCAAGCGGCCGACCAAAACCCCGCTGAGACGTCCCCACCGCCGGTCGGCGGCAAGGCCTCGATGGACTTGGTCCGGTTGAGCCCGGGCACCATGGTGGTCCCGCTTCGGCAAGGCCATCTGGTCCTGCACTCCGAGTCTGTCGACTTGGACGGGCGGAACCTCGTCCGTGACCGTGACTACAGCATCGACTACGAGGCGGGCAGCATCGTCTTGCGCGTGCCGTTCACCCCGGGGCAGGGCCTGCGGGTCAACTACCGGTACGACGACAAGCAGGACAGCAAAGGGGTTTACGCCCACGGTGCCGGCTCCAGTAAGTTTTCTGGATTCAGTTTCGACTTCGCCGGGGGTGCCAAGGCCGTCTTCGGTCTAGGTCTCGCGGAAAGGACGGCAGGCGGGACCCTGTTGTCATCAAACGTCTACGGCTTGGCGAACAGTTTCAGCCTGTCTGGAGGCGGCTCACTCAAAGGCCTCTTCATGGTCGGGGACCGGCACAAGGCCGACGTCACCAACCTCTTCGACGGCTCCAAGAACACGGAGAAGGTCGAGGAGGGCCAGGGCACCGCGATCGTGCAGAGCCTCGCGACGAAGGTGCTGGGCGGCAATTTCACCGCCAACTACCAGGACATTGACGACCGGTTTGGCGGATTCCAATCGTTTGCTTCGGCAGGTATGTCAGCGGCCGACATCGACACCTTGGCCAAAGAGAAGGGCCTGAAGCGAAGTTCATTCCGGCTGACCGATCTGAAAGCCGGCGGGCTTAAGCTCAGCGGCGGTGTCCAATCGGTCGGCGACGACACGGGCGGCGTCTCGTGGCGTGACTACGGCATGTCGTTGGGCGGCTTCAGCTTCACTTGGGACTCCCGCTCTGTCGACCCGACGTTCAACCGGTTTGCCAACTTGCGGGAGCAAGACCGCAACCAACTCGCACAGGAACGCGGCCTCACGTTTGACAACATCGGGGCCAAACAGCAGTTCAAGAACGGTGCGATCGAGTTCAAGGACGCCCAAACCCGCGACCAGAACGGGACGGGATTGTTCCGCCGCGCCCTTTCCTTCAACATGGGCCCCAGCAAGGGCTACTTCACCGACCAGAAGGTGACCGCCGGTTTTTCGCGGATCGGCAGTCTGCGCGACCCGGACAAGGGTCAGTTGGCCAAGGAAATCGGCCTGTCCCGTCAGTCTTTCGGCTTCGAGAGTCCGCTGGCCAAGGGCTGGAACCTCAAGTACGACAACAACCGCCTGATGAGCGACACGGGCGATGTCAAGGCCATTGAGTTCGCCCTGACCAGCCCGAAATGGAGCTTTGAGCATGGTCGCTTTGAGGCCGACTCCGGTTTCACCTCGTTCAACGCCTTTGCCGGCGGCGAGGTGCAAAACCACGTCAAGTCAGTGCTCGGTGCCGCGGGCGGACACGCTCAAGGGAACGACTATGGTGCCTTGGGCAATTCGGCCGGACTGGACCGGTCGTGGTGGAAGTTTGGCCTTGACCTTGGCAAGTCGACGAAGCTGAACTACAGCAACTACAGCGTCGCCGCCGAGGCTGGTGGCGCCCGGCTCGATTCGATCGGGATTGATTCGGCCAAGTACAAGGTCAACTTCGCCCAACAAGACGTCGGTGCGCAGTTCGGGGCCACCTCACGGCTATTGCCCACCGAACAACGCTCACTCGGTATCGCCGACGGCCTGAAGAGGACGATGCTGAATGTCTTTGCCGACCTCGGCAAGAACCGGTCGCTCAGCCTGGACACGATGCACGCCGACGACTTGACCGGTGAAGCGGCCCGCACGAATTTCAAGTATGCCGACAAGGGCTTCGCCGCCACCTACGCCCGGCGCAACGTCTCGTCGGCGTTCAGTGGCCTGGCGACCTTGGTCGACACCGAGCGGGACGTGATGCGCCAACTGATGGGCTATGACCAATCGGCATGGTCGGTCACCTGGCAACTGATGCCTTCGCTGAAGCTTGACCTCCGGCACAACGACGACCAGAACACTGAACTCGGCCTCTTTCGGGAGAACGACAGCAAGCTCATCGAGTACCGCCTCGACAAGCTGACATCCTTCTCCTACCAGACCTTGGCCAGCCGGGTCAACGACATTGACCATGTCAACCTGGAGCAGTCCGCCCAGCGCTTCTTTGTCGCCCGAGACTTTGGCAAACTGGGCAAGCTGACATTGACCAATGAGCGGGCGACCTTCGGTGGGGTCGACGACAACCAGCCGGATTCCAACCGTCAAGCCGTCAACTACCAGGCAGACCTGAGCAAGACGACCTCGCTCTCGACGACCCAGAGCCAGACCAGGTACAGCAACGGCGAACGCGAGACGACGACCTCAAACACCATCGCCCAGCAACTGAACCCGCGGGTCAAGGTGAGCCTGACCGACGAACGGACCCTGCGGGACGGCGAGAAACCCGACGAGGCGAAGAAGAACCTCGGCGTGTCCATCGACTTTGGCAAGGGGATCAAACTCGACGTCAACCAGGCCCGACAGTTTGCCGACGGTGCCACCGGCACGACGAAGGAGTCCGTTTCACTGACCCCGGGTCAGATCCAGGGGGTCGCGGTCGAAGGTGCTTCCTACACCCACAACGGCTGGGACGACCTCCGCGACCAGAGCGTCGGTGTCTTCAGCTTCAAGAATGTCAAGCCGTTTGAACTCGGGTCTATCAAGGACATCCGGTTCAGCTATTCGGCCGACACCGCGCGTGACAACTACGCCTGGCAGAAGGAGAACCGCCGGATCGGTTTTGGCGCCTCCTACGGCAACATCGGCTTTGGATTTGACTACTTCAGCCAGGTTGCAGGTGACGGCTTCCGCGCGATCGACCGCGTCTTCAATCTGACCACGGACAAGACTGGGAAGGCCGCCGTCCGTGGCGAACTGAAGTACGGCGTCCGCACCTTGCCGACCGACGACCAGGTGATGATCCGCGACTACGCGGTGTCCATCCAGTTCAACGACCATGCCCAATTAGTGCACCAACTGGTCACCAACCCGCTCCAACAGCGGAACGACGTGATCTTGGGCTCGGTGCCCGTCGACGAGCGCAAGAACATCTGGTCGTTCAAGTACTTTAAGGACAAGAACTTCAAGTTCGACATGAGCTTCAACGAGGTCCAGAGGGACGCCGTCGCGCAGTCTCTGTACCGGGAGGCAAAGGTGGACACGACGTTCTTCGCCAGCAACCCGTCGCCTCTCAACCTCAGCTACAGCCTCTTGCAATGGGACCGGAACGGCGAGCGCCAGACCGCCCATAAGTTCGGCCTTCGGTTCGACCAGCGGCCAGGAAAGAACCAGTCCCTGTCGTTCTGGCTGGAGAACCTCAACTGGGGCAACAGCCGCCCCGTGGGGTCCAACCTGCAGAACTGGGGTATGCGGCTGGACTACTCTGTCCGGTTCTGAATCTGGGCAGGTGTCGTCGGCCCTCCGTACCGGCTAGACTGGTCGGGTCATGTTCGCCAGGCTACGACTGCTTCTTGCCGTGCCGGTCCTCGCATGGGCCGGGACTGCGCTCGCCCAACAACCGCCCGAAGACCAAGTCATCGACAGTCTCATTAAGGAGACCCGTGACAACTCGCACACAGTCGAGATCCTCCGTGAACTGTGCGGTAAGTTCGGTCCCCGGGTCACGGCCTCGGACGCCCTTCTCGCTGCCCAGCATTGGGCCGTGCGCAAGTTCACCGACTTTGGCGTCGACAAGGTGTGGCTGGAGCAGTACCAGGAGGCACCAGTCCGGTTCCAGAGGAACGCGGCAGCTTCCTGGGGCGGCTTGACCGCTCCCTACCGCTATAAGATGGCGTTCAGCACGCCGGCATACACGGTCGGCACCAAGGGCCCGGTGGCCGGACCACCGGTCAAGATGCCGGCGACGATGGACGAGGCCAAGAATGCCGCGGCCCAACTCAAGGGCGCATGGGTGCTCATGCCTCGGATGGTCGGTATGGGCAGCGCAAACTTGTCTCGTCCGACTGACCTGGACAAGTTTGTGGACTCGTGCGGCATCGCCGGCCGGGTGTACAGCACCAACGCCGACTCCTACGTGTGGACGCACGGCAGCTGGGTCGCCTACAACAAGCAGACCCGGCCGAAGACACCGTTGGTCACGATCAGCAAGAACGATTACGGTCTGGTCGAATACAACATGGCCAAGGGGCGGGCCCCCATTCTAGAGTTCAACATTGACCAGAAGCTGGAAGACCGGCCGACACCGCTCTACAACGTCGTGGCCGAGATCAAGGGTTCGGTCCGTCCGTCCGAGTACGTCATCATCAGCGGCCACTTTGACAGTTGGGACGGCCCGGGGTCGCAGGGGGCGATGGACAACGGGACAGGCAGCTCGATGGTCCTCGAACTGGCGCGGACGTTTGCCAAGCTGAAGCTCCGTCCGATGCGCACGGTCCGGTTTGTCCTCTGGAGCGGGGAAGAGCAGGGCCTTCTCGGGTCGCGAGGCTACACCGAGAAGCACAAGGACGAGCTGGCCAATATCCAGGCCGTCTTCGTCGAGGACCACGGTCAAAACCCGTACCAAGCCATCGTCGTCCAGGAGGACATGAAGCCGTTCTTCGAGTCGGTCGTCGCTAAGCTGGCCGGGGCGTATCCTGAGTTCCCCTTCACTCTGCAAACGACACAGCGGCTTCCGGCCGGTGGCAGTGACCACGGTAGCTTCATCGCCCGGGGAGTGCCAGGGTTCCAGTTGCAAAAGGCGCCTGGCCCCGTCTCTTACACGGAGATTTGGCACACTCAAAACGACCAGGTCAGGTACGTCCAGTCGCGATGCGTCGCCCAAAACGCGACGTATGTCGGCGTCTTGGCCTATCACTTAGCCAATATTCCGGAGAGGCTCCCCAAAGCGCAAGCGGGTAACAACCGGCGGGCCGGTGGCGGGTAGTGGGGACACCGGTGCTTTTGGATAGCCAAAGCACGAGGACGGCCTGACCCCAGCAGATAACCCACCTAGTCACCTCGCGGTCAGCAACGGTGCCTGAGTTCAAACGAACTCAGGTAACCACGCTGGTTTCAGCATGGTAGACCGCATGGTGAGTGCGGCATACAGAGGGTGTTGGAGGCTGTAACTCATGTATGAAGTCGTGGTCATGGCGATTGCCCTCGCCTCTCTGGTCGGCGGGTGGGGTCTCGTCAAAGAGGCTCTGAACCAGTCGCAACGCAAAGCTTAGTCAACTGCTCCGTACCCTCTCCTATCCCTCAAGCCCCTAAAATGGCCCTCGGCGAAAGCCGGGGGTCTTTGATCGTTTTTGGGACAAACTTGAGCGGCTTATGCGCTCCTTCCGGCGCACACTCGAGTTCCTCCGGCCCTACCGCCGGCACTTGGCGTTGGCGATCTTGCTTACCGTCGTCGTGACGACGCTCAACATCGTCCCACCCCGGCTCTTTGAGTTCGCGATTGACAACGGCATCAAGCCGGCGCTGGCCGCGTTCCAGAGTTGGCAGTCCGCGGAAGGAGCGGCCAAGGCAGCCGCCGAAGCGAACTGGGTGAACCTGCGCGACCACACGGGCCCGCAGCTCTTACTCATGTTCAGCCTGCTCTTGGTCGGGGCCATCGCCCTCCGGGCCTATCTGAACTACCTTCTCGCCCTGTTGGTCAACTTTGTCGGCCATCGCTTTTGTTTTGACCTACGGTTCGCCACGTGGCGGCACCTCCAACGCCTGAGCCTGGCCTTCCACAAGCAGATCCAAACCGGCAAGATCATGGCCCGGGCGACCGCCGACGTCGAGCTCATCCAGGGGGTGGTCTCGGGGCAACTCGTCGCCTTTCTCAGCGACCTCATCACCTTGGTCGTCGTCACGTCCATCCTTTTCACGATGGAGTGGCGGATCGCCGCCGTGATCCTTGCTTTGGTGCCGCTCTACGTCGTCAGCTACTTGTTCTTCCTGAAGCACATCCGCAGCATCCGGGAAGAACAGCGCCGTCTCTACGACGAGCAGGTCGGCCAGCTGACCGAAAAGATCGCCAACATCGCCGTGGTCAAGGCGTTTGTGCGGGAGAACGACGAGACCAAGCAGTTTGTCAAGCTGGCCAACGAGCGGTTTGCCGTCGACGTCCGTCAAATGCACCTGAACCGTCGGCTGGGCCTGATCTCGGGGGTCATATCCGCCGTCGGCCGGGGCATTGTCTACGCCTATGGGGGCTTCCTCGTCCAGCAGGGCCAACTCACGGTCGGGTCCCTCGTAGCCGTCGCCTTCTACGTGGGGTATGTCTTCGACCCCGCCGTTCGCGTCGTCGATTTCAACAACCAACTCCAGTGGGCGGTGGCGGCGATGGACCGCGTCTTCGAGACCCTAGACACCCGACCCGACATAGAGGACAGGGAAGGCGCGCTGGCCCTCCCTCGCTTGAGCAGGGAGATCAGGTTCGACCATGTCAGCTTCAAGTATGAGCAGGGGGAGGAGATTGTCCATGACATCGACCTCACCGTGGCCTGTGGCGAGGTTGTCGGCATCGTGGGCCACAGCGGAAGCGGCAAAACGACGCTGATGAACCTCTTGATGCGGTTCTATGACCCGACGAAGGGTCGGGTCAGTATTGACGGTGTCGACTTGCGTGAAGTCCGGCTCGACTCCGTCCGTGCCCAAATCAGCATGGTCGCCCAAGAGAACATGGCGTTCAGCGTCAGCATCAAGGAGAACATCAAGTACGGGTGCCACGACGCGACGGACGAGCAGATGGTCGCCGCGGCCAAGGCCGCCGACCTCCATGAGTTTGTCGAGACTCTCGACGACGGATACGAGACCATGATCGGCGAGCACGGCGTGCGCTTCAGTGGTGGACAGCGCCAGCGCCTGGCCCTTGCCCGGGCACTTGTCACCGACCCCGCCGTCCTCATCCTTGACGACGTGACCAGCGCCCTTGACGGCGAGACCGAGGCCCGCGTCCAGGAGGCCCTCCGTCGTGTCATGAAGGGGCGCACGACCTTCATCATCGCGCACCGGCTCGCCAGTGTCGTCGATGCAGACCGCATCCTTGTCGTGGAAGACGGAAGGATCGTCGACCAAGGCCCCCACGCCGAGTTGGTCGCCCGCCCCGGCATCTATCAAGACATGTTCCGGGAGCAGTTCAAAGGGGCCCTGGAGATCGCCTGAGCACAGGTACCTTGGGGGTGTGGCCGATAACATCAACCCTTACGCCGCGCTCTTCGTGGACTTTGAAAACCTCTACTACTTCATTAAAAACCGTACAGACCAGAAGACTGACCCAGGCGACACATCACTGAAAGTCATTCGCAGCCTTAAGACAACCCTACACGAAGGCCAGCAAAAGAACTGCATCATCCAACACGCCTACGCTGACTTCGAACGGGTCGGTGGAGGCACCCAAGGAGACTTCTATCTCATGGGGATCGAAACCCACAATGTCTTGGGTACCGAGCACAAGAACGCCGCCGACATGCGCCTCTGCATTGACGCGTTGGACACGCTTTATACAAGGCCGGAAATCGACACATTCGTCTTCGTCGCCGGCGACCGAGACTACATTCCTGTCATCCAGCACCTTCGGGCCCGGGCCCGCAGCGTCATCGTCGTGGCGTTCAAGGACAACTTGTCGGGCGACCTCCTTCAAGTCGCCGAAGAACGCAATTTCATCGACGCGACGACAATGCTGCCGACTGATGTCAAGCTGACCAGCCCTCGAGTCGCCCCAGCCCCTCCGGCCCCTGCCGCCCCGGTCGCCCAGCCTCAGCGACCTGCCCCCAAGCCCAGCACATTTGCGACTCCCAAGAGGATCCACGACCCGCGGGCCCTTGAAACGCTCCGCATCATGCTGCATCACTTTAGCGACAAGCCAGAGATTTGGATGATTCCCTTTCTGCACCGCCAGCGGTCCGAGATGTCCCAACTCGAGGAGTTTGAGCGCAAGGCGCTCCTTTCCGACTTGGTCCAACTGGGGGCTATCGCGATCGAGCAACGGCTAGGTGACGTACGGGACTACTCCGTCATCGTCGTCAACTGGAACCACCCCGATGTAGTGGCGGAGAACCCGGGCTGACTCAAGGTCGAGGGTGGCCTCCGGTATCCTCAGGGCCCGTGCCGACCCTCGCACACACCTTCGACGCGCTCCGGACCAAGGGAGAAAAGGCCCTCGTCCTCTACGTCACTGCGGGAGACCCGTCACTCGACGACCTCCCGGCGATCTGTGACGCCTTGGTCGAAGGCGGTGCGGACGTCATCGAAATCGGCGTCCCGTTTAGCGACCCGATCGCCGACGGTCCGACGATCCAAGCCAGCAGTCAGCGGGCTCTCGACCGGGGCACGCGCCCGGGCGCCGTCCTTGACTCCTTGTCAAGGGGAGGGTGTGGCGTGCCCGTCGTCCTCATGGGCTACTACAACACGATGTTGAGGCCGGGGCTTGCGAACTTCGCGGGCCGGGCCAAGTCCTCTGGTGTCTCCGGCGCCATCGTCTGCGACATCATCCCAGAAGAGGCGGGCGACTGGGTCGCCGAAGCCAGGCGGGCAGGCTTGGACACCGTGTTCCTCGCGTCTCCGACTTCGACGGCAGAAAGGTTGCAGGCGGTTGCGGCGCATTCAACCGGCTTCGTTTACGCGGTGAGCCGCACCGGTGTCACGGGAGCCACCCAGCAGGCAGGGGCCGAGGTCGCTCGGCTGGTCGGTGACCTCAAGGGGATGACCAGCGTGCCCGTCTGTGTGGGGTTCGGCATCAGCACTCCTCAGCATGTCGCCGATGTGTGCAGGGTCGCCGACGGGGCTGTGATCGGCTCGTGGTTGGTTGACTACTTGGCCACGAATTGGGATGGCGGAAGGGGCCGTGCCGCTCTCGTGGACGCGGTGAAGTCGCTCAAGTCGGCCACGAGATAGGGCGCGGGCCCGACCCCCGCCATGCATGGGGGGCCGGGCCTCGCAAGACGGTCACGGACGGCCCGCGTCGTCCCTCTTGGGCGGGGTCAGGTCGATGACCTTGCCCGTCATCGCCTTCCATTTCGTCTTCTGGCTGTCCGTCAAGACGTCGAGAGCCCGCTTGACCAACTCGGCCCGCTTGGTCGGGTCGACCATCATCGGGGGGCCGCCCGGTCGCCGTTGTCGGCCAGGGCCGCCAAACCCACCCTCAGGCGGTGGGCCTCCCGGGCCACCCTGCCCGCCGCCAAACCCGCCCGGTTGACGCGGCTTCGGCATGCCGTCCCGGACGATCTCGTCCAGCTTGGTCCTTTGGTCGTCGCTGAGGCCGAGCTTCTCGGCGACTTCGGGGCGCAACATCGACATGGGGGCTGTGGCCTGCAACTGGATCTCCTTGTACCGGGCCAGTTGCTTGCTCGTCAGGATCTCCGCGATCTTCTTTTCCATGTCTTGGCGCGGCATCGGTCCACGTCCGCCGTCCTGCGGGGGCGGTCCACCTTGGCCACCGCCAAATCCGCCCTGAGGCGGCGGTCCGCCAGGGCCGCCGTCGAAGCCTCCCTGCGGTGGGGGGCCGCCAGGGCCGCCGTCAAAGCCACCCTGAGGAGGAGGACCGCCAAATCCACCCCGCGGTCCCCGCGGCACTAGCTCGTCGATCTGCTTCTTCTGCTCATCAGTCAGGGCCAGTTCCTTCTGCACGTTCGGGTGCTTCAGGAGCATCGGGCCGTTGAGCCCCATGCCCATCATCGGTCGGCGCGGGCCGCCAGGTCCGAATTGGCCCGGTTGGCCAGGCCCGCCAGGCCCGGCCGCTTGGGCGCAAACGGTGCCAGACACTGCCAGCATGGCCAAAGCCGCGACCGAAACGATCAGTGTGTGTTTCATTTCATGTCCTCCAGAAACGCGGCCCACACCAACGGGGCCCGCTTCCTTGTTATCACTTTACGAGGCTCCTATGAGGGATTTATGAGGGTCGGACACCAGGGGCAAAAGGACCCGGACCACTGTCCCCTGGCCCTCTTGACTGGCGATGTCGACGCGTCCCTTGTGAGCCTCGACAAGGCCCTTGGTGATCGCCAGACCGAGCCCGGTACCCCCGTCTCGCCTTGACCTCGCCTCACCAGCCCGATAGAAGCGGTCAAAGACGTGGGGAATGTCTTCTTCCGGGATGCCGTCGCCCGTGTCTTGCACCGTGACCCTCGCCCAGCCTCCTTCGGAGTCGACCGTGACATGCACCGTCCCGTCTTGCGGCGTATGCCGACGGGCGTTACCGACAAGGTTGACGACCACCCGACTGAGGAGCGCCTCGTCCCCTTGCACAGGGACCGGTTCGTCGGGGAAGCAGGCAGTGGGGACGGGGCCCGGTCCGGCCACGGCCTCGATCCCTTCGGAAACGGGCACGCGGAGGTCGACCGTGCGGGCGTCGATCGTCAGGACACCGGCGTCCGTGCGGGCCAGCGTCAGCAGGTCTTCGACCAACCGGGCCATTTCTGCGGCGGTCGCGTCGGCCCGTTCTGCCGCTCTCTGGAGTTCACTGAGGTTGCCGGGGGCGTTCAGGGCGTTACCCAGGGTCAGCCTGATGCGGGTCAACGGAGTCCGGAGCTCATGGCTGGCGTCGGCGGTAAAGCGTTGCTGGGCGTCGTATGCCTCCTGTAGCCGGGAATACGCCGACTTTTCCTCCGCAAACGCGGTGTCGAGCCGCCCGAGGAGGTCGTTGAATGTCCCGGCTATGCGAGCCAGTTCATCGTCACCAGTGACAGGAAGCCGTTGGGAGAGGTCTTCGGCGCTAATCGCCGCGGCGGCCCGCGTCAAGCGGTCGACAGGCCGGAGCGCCCGGTCGATCAAGACCCTGGCCCCGAGGACGACAAACACCAGGGCGACCGGCAGGAGGACGGCGAACGTCGCCGTCTGGGCCTGGCTCAGGGAGAGCAAGAGGTCGGTTTCCTGGGCGACCTGGACAGTGCCAATCTGGACGCCGTTCCGAAACGCGGGCATGGAGAGGACCCGCAACCGGCCTAGATCGGTGAACGTGGGGGCCGTCACGAGGGCCGTCGCGCCCTCGAAGCTCTTGTCTGACCATGCCGGGTCCGAACCGGAGCCGGCCGCCACGAACCGAGGCCGGCGGATGTCGGCCAGGCGCGAAGCGTCTTGGTAGACCTGGGGTATCGGCCCCAGCCCGGGTGTCCGGGGGCGGGGGCGTTGCCCCGGCGGTGGGCCGGGTGCTCCGGGCTCAGGGCCCGGCCCTGGCACACCGCCGTCGAGACGGAACATCCGCTGTTGCTCCGGCGGAGGGGGGCCAAGCTGGACCGCCTCGTCGCCTCGGTGGCGCAGGTCGCGGTCGATCATAGAGGTCAGCCGGGCACGGGTGACCCCGGTCATTGCTGCGGCGAAGCCGACGAGAAGGAGCACGATGACCGCGGTGTTCCACAGGAGGAGGCGGGTGCGCAGAGAATGGGCGACCAAGGTTCAGTCCTCCGCCCGGAGCGTGTAGCCAAAGCCGTGCACCGTGTGGATCAGCTTCACCGGATGCCAACTGTCCACCTTCCGCCGGAGCGACGTCACGTGGAAATTGACCGCGTTCTCCGTGTTTTCGTCGGCACCCCATACGTTGTTGAGGATGACTTCGCGTGTCAGCGTCCGACCCCGGTTGCGGACGAGTGCCTCCAAGAGTTCGAATTCCCGGGGTGTCAGGTTGATCTCCCTGCCGGCACGCACGACCCGTTTCGTCTGAGAGTCCAGCTCGAGGTCGGCAAATTGGACGACCCCGGACTTGACGGCCTTGTCGCGCCGCACCAGGGCCCGCACACGGGCGGTGAGTTCCCGGACGTCGAAGGGTTTGACCAAGTAGTCGTCTGCCCCAGCTTCAAGCCCTTCGACCCGGTCAGAGACTTGGTCCCGTGCGGTCAACATGAGCACAGGCACCGACACTTGGGCACGTCGGGCGGCCTGGCACACGGCGAGGCCGTCCATCCCCGGCAGCATCCAATCCAAGACGACCACCGCGTAAGGGTTGATGAGGATGGAGTCTAGGCCGGCGGGGCCGTCATGGACGACATCGACCGCCAAGCCTTCGCGCCGAAGCGCAAGGGCCACTTCGTCGGCGATGGCGACGTCGTCCTCAACGACCAAGATCCTCATACCCGTCTTACGTACCCAGAGAGTATGAGGAATCCGTGAGGGTCAGAGGCCAATCAAGACCGCGATGATCGCTTTACTGTCCATTCGGTCGAAGCTCTTCAAGCCACCAGGCTTGACGCTGCCGTCGCAGAAAACCTGGATGCTGGAACCGATCGGGCCGCGCGAGACTCCGTCACCGTCCACGCCCTCGACGAACACAAAGTTGAGTTGGCCCGACTGGGGTGCGCGTCCCTTGTAGATCGGGTTCCTCACGCCCCGTTCATAGATGCGGAGCTCCATGCCTGAGTTGACCCGGACCAGTCCGGCCCGGAAGTAGTGCGGAGACGGCTTGACGCTTCCGTCTCCCATGGCTACCGTCCGGGCGACGAGCACCGAACCGTCTCCGTCCATGACGATGAGCTTGGCTTCGGTCCGCACCTTTTGGACGGCAGGCAAGAGCAAGCCGATCAGGACAGAGTCGGTGCCTCCGTCTATGGCGATCGGGCCCGAGGAATGGCCGACCGGCCCCGGGTTGTCTTGAGCCCGAGCGGTGGTCGGAGCTACTAAGCCAAGGGCCAATGTTGACGATACGGCTAGATTAACGAGCAATCTGTTCATAACTGTCCCCTGCCCGCAAAGTTCCGGGCACACCTCATTCTATATCTCTTGATCTCGGCGCAGGCATCAAGACTCGCTGCTTCGGTAGCATCGCCGCATGACCTTTTCGCTTGTGCTGGCGACGATTGTCACCGGTGCCGTCGTGGCCGTGCCCCTCGTCCCCGCAAAGCTCCGTTGTGATTGGAAGGTCAACCCCTTGGCGGTCGACGACGTGTCACCGCGTCTCACTTGGGTCGCCGAGGGAAAGGGCAGTGACCGCTTGGTGACCGCCCACCAGGTGCTGGTCTCCAGCACCCGTGCTGCTCTAGACCAGGACAGGGGCGACTTGTGGGACACCGGCAAGCAGTCAGGTGACTCGTTCAGCGCGAGCTACCAGGGCCGGGATCTGGCCCCGGGGCAGGAAGTGTTCTGGAAGGTCCGGGTGTGGGACGAAAATGACAAACCCGGTAGTTGGAGTGCGGTGTCCACCTGGCGCAACGGCATCGCCCGGGACTGGCGGGCCGGATGGGTGCAAGACCCGAAGGCCGCGCTACCGCCTGAGCCCCCGTCGATGGACGGCGCCAGCTGGTATGGCCATCCGGACGACTCGGCAGAATCGACGGCAAAAGGCTACGTCCGCCACTACCGCGTCCCGTTCTCCGACCGGGCCGTCACCCTTCTCATCGCCGCCGACGACCACTTCAAGGCGACGGTTGATGGCAACGCCGTGGTCTCGGGCGGATTCACCCGTTTCGAGGTCATCCGGCTGCCGGAGCGCCCCACGAGTCGAGTCCTCGATGTGACGGTCACGAACGACCAGGGCATGAGCGGTCTCCTGGTGAAGTTCCTTGACAAGGATGGAGATTCGGTTGAGCCTGGGCAGATCCAAGTCGCCCAAGACCAGGCCGGGCCTTGGACGCCGGCAAAGAAGCTCGTGGACTATGGCGGGGCCCCTTGGGGCCGGGTGAAAGCCCACGTCGAATACCCGATGGGCCCCGCGGCGATGTTCCGTCGTGCGTTCCAAATTGAAAAACCCGTCCGCAGCGCCCTGCTCTACGCCACCGCGCTCGGTGCCTACCAGGTATCGGTCAACGGCCGGGCCGTGGCCGGGACGGGACTGGCCCCGGGCTGGACCGAGTTCACGAAGCGTGCCTACTACCACACCCACGACGTGACCAAGTCCCTGAAGCAAGGGGAGAACGTCCTCGGTTCCTGGCTGGGCGACGGTTGGTACGCTGGCTATCTGGCCTTCACGGGCCGGAGATTCTATTACGGCGGCGCTCCCGCCCTGAGCCTCGAACTCCGGATCACCTATGCCGACGGCGCCACCGACAGGATCGTGACGGGGCCCGACTGGCAGGTCGCCCACGGTGAAAACCTGCACAACGACCTCCTGATGGGTTGTGCCACCGATTATCGGCTCGCCCGACCGGGCTGGGACAGGCCGGGCTTCCGAGCCGACGGCTGGTCGTCGGTCAAAGTCGTCGACCCGCCGAAAATCAGCCTGTCCGCCCACCCGAACAGTGAAGTCGACCCTCAGATGTCGATCACAGCCAAGACGCGGACGGAGAGCGCGCCCGGGGTCTGGGTGTACGACTTTGGCCAGAACTTTAGCGGGGTCGTGCGGTTCAAGGTGAAGGGGAAGGCAGGTGACGTGGTCACCGTCCGCCATGGTGAGCGGCTTGACAAGGGAAAGCTCTACACCGCCAACCTCCGGGCGGCCAAGGCGACTGACACATACGTTTTGGCCAAGGACGGGGTCACGGTCTGCGAGCCGAAGTTCACATTCCACGGGTTCCAGTACTGCGAGATCAGTGGTGTCGCCACGCCGCCGGGGCCGGGCGACGTCGAAGGGATCGTCCTGCATAGCGACCTGCCCCTCGCGGGGACGTTCAAGTCCAGCGAGCCTTTGCTCGACCGACTCGTCCTGAACTCAGACTGGAGCCAATTGGGCAACTACCTGGACGTGCCGACGGACTGCCCCCAGCGTGACGAACGGGCGGGTTGGACGGGAGACGCCCAGGTGTACATCAAGAGCGCCTACTTCAACCGGGACATCGCCGCCTTCGCGGACAAGTGGCTCGTCGACCTCTGTGAGGACTCCCCCTCGCCCGTCGACGGCGCGTTTCCCGACGTCGCCCCCTATCTGAACATGGTCGGCCGCGGCAACGCCGGGTGGGACGACGCCGGTGTGGTCTGTGTCTACCAGACATGGCGCATGACCGGTGACACCAGGCCGGTCGTCGCCCATTGGGCGGCCCTGGACAAGTGCTGCGACTATTGGGCGGCCAAGGCGAAGGACTACATCCGCCCGCCAGGGGCATATGGGGACTGGCTCCTGCTTGACGGACTTCAGCACAGCGAGAGTATCGCCACCGCCCTTTGGGTGCGCGACCTGCGATACATGGAGGAGATGGCCGAAGCGGTCGGCAAGGACTCTGCCAAGTACGCAGAGCAGCGCGCCAAGGTCCGTGCCGCGTGGCGGGCCGCCTTCTGGAAGGACGGCAAGATCAACGACAAGGGCCCTGGGGACCAGTCCATGTACGCTGTCGCGGTCATGACGGGGGTCTTGGACGACAAGGAGGCCCAAGAAGCCGCCGACGTCCTTGCGGACATGGTCCGGGCCCGCGGAGGCCATCTGTCCACCGGGTTCCTCGGCACTCCAGAGGTTCTCAAGGCCTTGGCCGACCACGGTCATGCCGACGTCGCCTATGGTGCGGTGCTCAAGAAGGACTATCCCTCCTGGCTCTACCAAATCAAGCTTGGCGCGACCTCGATGTGGGAACGTTGGGACGGGTGGACGCCGGAGAAGGGATTCCAGGACGCGGGGATGAACAGCTTCAACCACTACTGGCTCGGGTGTGTCAACGAGTGGCTCTACACCTACGCGGCTGGGATCGACCTCCTGCAACCTGGTTGGGCCGCCGTCTCGTACAAGCCGTACTTCACGGACCAGCTCGGCCACGTCGACGCCTCGTACGAATCAGTGCGCGGCACGGTCAAGTCGTCGTGGAGGCGAATGCCCGACGGCTCCTATGAGGCCCGTTTGCACCTGCCCGTCGGGGTACGTGCGGTGGTCGAACTCCCCGCGGGAACCCGACCGGCTTCGTCGAGAACGGTCCTGTCGCACGGCGTGGGGACGGTCGGATCGGGTGACCACTTGTTCTTGGTGCCAAAGCCCTGACCTGACTAGACGAAGCCCGCGGCATCGGATCGTGCCGCCGCCCGGCGCACTGCCGTCATGACTTCCGCGTCACCCCGGCCGATCTGGACCACCAGGTTACCGAGGGCGGTAGCCTCGACCGGCCCGGCCACGACGGGGACGCCGAGGCACTCGGCGGTCAGCTGGTTGAGGAAACGGTTCTGAGAACCGCCTCCCATCACTCGGAGTCGCCGGCACGGGATCCCGCTTGCCTTCTCCAGAGCACCGACGACCCATCGGTACCGATGGGCCAGGGATTCGAGCACCGCCCGGACCAGGGTGTCGTCGTCGACGCCAGGCAGGAGCGACCGTAAGGCGGCAGGCATGTCGTCGGGGGCGAGTAGCGAGGGGTGGTCGACGTCGATCTGGGTGCCGGGTGACGCGGCCGCCTCGGCCCGGGCGAGCAGGTCTGACAGGGGTTCCGGTCGATGCCGCAACCATTCCTGGACGATCCAGAGTCCCATCACGTTCTTCCCGAGGCGAAAGGTGCCGTCCACGCCGCCTTCGTTGGTAAGGTTCAGGAGCCGGGCCTCTTCCGTCAGCACCGGGGCGGCGACATTGACTCCGACGATGGACCAAGTGCCCGAACTCAGCCAGTAGTCTCCGGGCTCGAGGTCGAGAGACGCGACCGCAGAACCGGTGTCGTGGCAGGCGGGAAGCACGACGCCTGGAGCGACTTCTGTCCCCGGGGGGACGACGGGTGGGAAGAGGGACGGGGCGACGCCGATCTTCTCCAGGAGTCCGGTCGCCCAAGTCATCGTGGAGGGGCAGAAGCACTGCGTCGTCATCGCGTTGGTGAACTCACACGCCTTGACTCCGGTCCTCCGCCAGTGCAGATAGTCAGGGACGGTCAAGAAGGTCTTTGCCAGAGCGAGCACCTCGGGTTCCTGCCGTGCGAGGGCGTAGAGTTGGACCAACGTGTTGATCGGCATCGCCTGGATTCCGGTCGCCTGGTAGACGGCCTCGGCCCCGAGAAGGGCCAAGACCTCCGGAAGGAGCCCGTCGGTCCGGTGGTCGCGGTAGTGGACGGGCTGTCCGACCAGCTTGTCTTCCGCGTCAAGCAGGCAGAAGTCCACTCCCCAAGTGTCGATGCCATAGGAGTCGACCGGGCCGGCCATGGCGAGACATCTCCCCACCTCCCGGTCAAGGGCGCCAATGTCCCAGCGGAGGTGGCCGTCGACCTTCCTAGGGTGATTGTCGAAGCGACGGACTACCTGGACCTGGAGGTTGCTTCCGTCCCATATCCCGAGAAGCGACTTTCCCCCGCTCGCCCCGATGTCGACGGCCAAGTGCCTAGTCGACAATGAGGTCCTCCAGGAGCACCACCCAGAGTTCGCCCGGCCCATGCACCCCGTTGACAAGGACGCCCTCGATATCGGCTGTCCGGCTGGGGCCTGTCACGAGGACGCTGGTGGACCGGGGCGCCAGGTCGACCGCGTCAGCGAGAGTCGCCACGACCTTTCTTACCAAGGCGATGTGGACCGGAGGGGCAAGGCTGACCAACCGTCGGCGACCCGGTCCGGCGGCGAGAAGGACCGAGCCAGTCTGGGCGACGGCGCAGATCGTCGAGGTCACCCCAGCCGAGGCTTCCCAAATATCCCGTGGCGTCGGTGGGCTCCCCCAGGTGCCGGCGACATCGCCATCGACCCAGGCGGGCGCCGGGCAAAGTCTCCTGGCCTCGTCAAGGTCCATGACCCGGCCCCCGACCGCGGCGACACGATCCTTGAACAGGGAAACGAGGTCACCGTTGAAGGGGACATAGTCGGGGACGGCCTCCCGGTGGACCTCCCCCTCTCCGTCGGGCAATAGTGAAAGCACCTGCTCACGGGCGTCCATGCCACCACCTCCGGAAGTCACCGTGCTTGGCCGGCGCTGACCTAAACTGTGCCCATCCCGACATCCAGGCTCCCGCTCCCGACACCCACGGGGCCAGGGCCAAGGCGGTGCGCCACTGGGCGGGGTGGGTCGCTCCGTGGGCGAAGACTCCCCAAGAGCCTTGGACGGTGGCCTGACGACGCAATCCAACAAGCTGGTCTGGAATGGGAATCATGACCGGGCACACCTCCTCGCAGGCTCCGCAGAGCGAACTGGCGAAGGGGACGTCCCGATTGGTGTCAAAGGAAAGGGAGGGGGCCAGAACGGCTCCCACCGGCCCGCAGTACACGTTCTGGTAACCGTGACCGCTGGCGGCGCGGTACACCGGACAGACGTTGAGGCACGCCCCGCAACGGATGCATCGGAGGATGTCCCGTCGTTCGCTGGCAAGGACGGAACTCCGTCCATTGTCGAGCAGGACGACATGCACCTCCCGGGGTCCGTCAGACTCCGCGCCGCGACGGGGGCCCGTGATCATGTGCACGTAAGTCGTGATCTGCTGTCCGGTCGCCGATCCGGCAAGTAAGGGGAGGAACACCGCCAGGTCCCTCTCGTCGGGCAAGAGCTTTTCAATCCCCATGACCGCGACGTGGACGTCCGGCGCGGTCGTCGAGAGACGGTTGTTGCCCTCGTTCTCGACGATCACGAGACGGCCGGTCGATGCGATACCAAAGTTGACCCCGCTGACGCCGACCCTGGCCGTCCGAAACGCCGCCCGCAACCGTAACCGGGCCTGACGGGTCAGTTCCGACGGGTCGCTCGTGTAGGGACCAAGCCCCTCCGCGTGGAAAGACTCGGCGACCTGGTACCGGTCCTTGTGGATGATCGGCGTGACGATGTGGCTCGGTGTGTCCCCGTCCAATTGGACCACATACTCGCCGAGGTCGGTCTCAAGCGTAGGGAAGCCAGCCCGCTCAAGGGCGTCGTTGAGGTGGATTTCCTCAGTCACCATTGACTTTCCCTTGACGACGGTGCATCCCTCGGGGGCCGTCCGGCGACAGACGCCGACGATGACGTCGCGGGCTTCTTGGGCGTCCCTCGCCCAATGGACCGACACGCCATTGGCCACCAAGTTGGCCTCGAACTGGAGCAGGAGGGGTTTCAGGTTGTCGAGGACGGCGGCCTTGACCCTGGCGGCGTAGGTCCGCGCCGCCTCCGGGTCGAGGAATGTCTGAGGCAGGGCATGGAGACGTTGGCGGACCTTTGCCGACGATGCGGCCCGGACACTGGCGGCGGTCCGGGGCGCTAGTCCCGCGGCAAAGGCGTCGACGCGGGAACTCATGCCGACACCTCCGCCAGAATCTCCGCATAGTGGCGCGTCCTCACGGGACGCCCCTGACGACCGGCCAAGCCGGTCAGGTGCATCAGGCACCCCATGTCTCCACTGACCACCTCGTCGGCGCCAGTGGACCGCAGACATTCGAGCTTGGCGGTCCCGATGTGCTGGGACAGGTGGGGTTCCTTGACGGCAAAGGCACCGCCAAACCCACAGCACTGTTCGGGCTCGGGCACGGGGGCCAAGGCGATCCCGGGCACGGTGGAAAGAAGCCGCTCTGCCTTGTCTCCGAGTCCGATCAGCCGTCCGTGACAGGCACGGTGGAACGCGACCGTCTTCGCATACTCCCGGCCGGACCAAGTGGTGATGTGGAGCACGTCGACGAGGAACTCAGCCAACTCGTAGACGGGCCCTGGTGGGGTGAGGTCGAGCCGAGGGTATCCGTGCCGGACCATGGCGGCACAGGAGCCGCTCGGCGTGACCACCGGGGTGTCGCCCGCGAAGACACCGCACGTGTGGGCCGCGACACGGCGGGCAGACTCCCAGTCGCCAGAATTAAACGGCGGTTGGCCGCAGCACGTCTGCCCTTCGGGGAACTCGACGGTGCAGCCCGCATGTTCCAGGACGCGGACGGTCGCCTGCCCGACGTCGCCGTAGAAGGCGTCGCACAGGCACGTCAGCATCAGCCGGACGCGCATCCTCAGCCTCAGAAGTCGAAATTGGCGATGTTCGCTTTGTCGAACGTCACCAGCGGGCCGGCGTAGACGACCCCCTTGGCGCTAAAGGTCTTCGACCCCAGGCCGGGGACATCGAACGACTTGCCTTCCTCGGGAAGGAACTTCTTGGCATGAAGCGCAGCGCCCAGGTGGGCGGCGATTTCACCCATGTCAGCCGGCGACCACAGTTGGAACTTCTTCACGACGCCCTTTTCCACGGCGGCCCGCAATTGGTTAGGCGTCGCCAAGCCCGTGAGCTCAATGCCGGGGCCCTTGGCTTTGGGGCCGCCCGGATACTGGCCACTGGTCTCCAAGACCTGCGCGGCGGCACCGAGCCCGACCGACGTCGGCGAGACGACGGCACGAAGGTCGGGGTACTTGGTCAAGAGGGCTTGCATTTCAGTCGCGCTCTTCTCGGGTTCGTCGTTGCCGTACACCGTGTCGACCAGCTTCAGTCCCGCGTATTTGGGGTCTTTCAACGCTTCTTTCATGCCCGCGATCCAAGCGTTTTGGTTGGGGGCGTCGGTCGCCGCACTGAGAATAGCGAAATCACCTTGGCCACCGGTCAGCGAGGCGAGGTTCTCGACCAACGCGGGCCCGACCTTGGCGAAGTCGGTGGGCAAGACCGATGCGTCGCGGTGCTCCTCGTTCCCGGTGATGTCGGAATCAACGGTCAGGACAATGACGCCCTTCTTTCTCGCGTCGTCAAAGACGTCGTTCAGGGTGTCGGGGGCGTTGGCCGAGACGACGAGCACGTCGACGCCACGCTGGAGCGCGTCCTTGATCGTGCCTACTTGGCTTGTCGCATCGGCCGAGGTGGGGGCTTGGGTCTCGATCGTCGCCCCGAGTTCCTTGGCACCCTTCTGCAGACCCTTCTCGACTTCGGCAAAGTAGGGGTTGCCCGCGCTCTTGGGCACGAAGACAAAGTGAAGGGCCCCGGATTTGGCCTGCGTGCCCCCCGTAGTGGCCGCGTCATTGGAACTGGTCCCACAGCCGGCGACGAAGATACCGGCGACCAGAACGGTGGCAAGGAGCGTGCGTATCATGGTTGTCTCCATTGGTCAGGCCCGGGCCGGGCGTCGGCGGACCAGCGCGGACATGTTACCGGCCAAAACCGCACCGACAAGCAAGACACCGACGACGGTGACCTGCACTTCGGGTTTGACGCCCGCCACACCCATCGCCGTCTTGGCCGCGGCGACAAGGAGCAGGGCGGTCACGGTGCCCAGCATCGTGCCTTGGCCCCCGAGGATGCTCGTCCCCCCGACGACGACCGCGGTGATCGCCTCCAGTTCGAGCCCCCGCACCAGGTCATGCCTGACCACGCCGAGACGGGATCCAAGGAACAAGGCGGCGAGTCCGGCGAGGGCACCGGTCATGGTGAAGGCGATGAGCTTGGTCCTCTCGACGGGGAGCCCGCTGAACCGGGCCGCCACGGGGCTTGTGCCGACCGCTGCCACCCAGCGGCCATAGACGGTGCGGTGGAGTAGAAGTCCGGCCAGCGCGGCGACGACAAGCCACACCACCGGGGGCCATGGCACCGCCGACCCGACGACGTGGGCCCGGTCGAGGCCCTTGAGCACCGGCCACTTGGCCGAATAGGGCCCCATCCATGCCTGCGCCACGCCTCGGAACGCGGCCATGGTGGCCAAGGTCGCCAAGAACGACGGCACCCGGGCCCAGGCGACGAGCGCGCCGTTGACCAAGCCCAGCAGCGCGCCTGCGCCGACGCAGACGAGTACCAGCAGACTGGGCGGGCAGCCCGGCGGGCACCACTTTGCCGCGACGCAGGCACACAAGACGGTCGTCGAAGCGACGGAAAGGTCGATCTCCCCGCACATGATGACGAACGTCATGCCGACGGCCAGCAGGCCGGTCTCGACATAGAGGTTCATCGAGTCAAGAAGGTACGGGGCGTCAAGGAACCGGGGGGAGACCCGCGAGCCCCAGAACAGGACGAGGAGCAGGAGCCCCAGGGGGACCATCTCACGCCAGCGCATGGCCACCGTCCCGGGCGCGACCGCCCAGCGCGTCGACGACAAGGGCGACCAGCACCACCACGCCATAGGCAAGCAGTTGCCAGTCGGCGGCCACCCCCAAGACGCTCAGCCCGACGTTGACGATAGCAAGGAGCACGCATCCCGCGACGACCCCCGTCATCGAGCCTGCTCCACCGGAGACGGGTACTCCACCGACGACGACCGCCGCGATGGCGTTCAGCTCCAGGTTGACCCCCGCACTGGCCGCGTTGACAAACCCAAACCGGCTGAGATAGACGACGCCGCCCAGACCGGCGCAGACCCCCGACCAAACGTAAACGGTCGCGAGAGTCCGGTTGACGTTCAGACCACGTAATCTGGCCGCGACCGGGTTGCTCCCGACGGCGAAGACGGTCCGCCCTAGCCTGGTCTGGGCGAGAGCCCAGGCCAAGAGGACGCAGGGTACAGCCGCCAGAACCAGGTGCCAGGTTGCGGTCACGCCACTAAGATGGACGCCTTCGCGGCCGAGGGCGGTGAGGGCACTGGGGACGTCGTCGGTGTTGATTTGTTTGCCCTGGGCGAGGAGGAACGCCAGGCCGCGGAACGCGGTCATCGTCCCGATCGTGGTGACCACCGGCGGGACCCGGCCCCAGACGACCAGCCCAGCGTTGACACATCCCAACAATGCTCCGGCGAGGAGCCCGATGGCAAAAAGGGCAGCCACGGGCAAGCCAGGGTTGTCCCTGGCGACCATACCGACCGCAAAGGCGGTCAGGCCGACGGTCGAGCCAACCGACACGTCGATCCCCTTGGTGACGATGACGGGCATTTGTCCTGCCGCGACCACCAACAAGACGGGCAGCCACAAGAGCACGCTGTCCAAAGACGCGGCAGAAAAGAACCTTGGTTCTTTGACCGCCGCCGCGGCGCAGACCAAGGCCACCATCGCCAGGGCGGTGCCTTCACGAGGCCAGCGCACCGGCACCTCCGGAAGCCAGGGCGATGATCCGCTCGGGACTGGCGTCGGCATGGTCGAATTGACCTGCGACCCGTCCCTGGCGCATGACGATCACACGGTGGGCCAGGGCCATCACCTCCGGGAGGTCTGACGAAACGACAAGCACAGCGACCCCTGAACCTGCCAATTGCCGGATCAGGCGGTGGATGTCGTACTTTGCCCCGATGTCCACCCCGCGTGTCGGTTCGTCCAAGACGAGCAACTTCGGTCTGGCCAGGAGGGCCTTGGCCAAGACGACCTTCTGCTGGTTTCCCCCGCTCAGAAGGCAGACTTCTTGGTCTGGGCCACGGAAAACGAGGCCAAGGCCGCGCCCGACTTCCTTCGTGGCGTCGTCCATCCGGCGGTCCATCAGCCACCCCGCCACTGACGTCCTGCCCAGGCTCGCCAGGGTCGCGTTCGTGGCGACCGAAAGGGGCAGGAGCAAGCCCTGGTGTTGGCGGTCTTCGGGTACCGATCCTATCCCGGCCCGCCATCGCCGGGCCGCCGACGTCTTCCGTAGGTCGCGACCGAGGAATGACACTTTGCCGGTGTGGCGGCGAAGTCCGCAGATCGCCTGGGCGACGTCTGTCCGACCCGCCCCGACTAGGCCGGCCAGGGCGACGACTTCGCCCGCATTCACCTCGAAACTGACGTCATGGACGACGCCACGGACTCCGAGTGATTCGACTTGCAGGACTACTTCGCCAGAACCCTGTGGCCCCGGGGCGTCGAGTTCGACGGAGCGCCCGACCATCAGCTTGACGAGGTCACCGGTGGTGTACGTGCCCTTGTCCATATGCCCCACCACCTTGCCGTCGCGGAGGACGGTGACGACGTCGGCGTGGGAGACGACCTCCTGGAGGTGATGGGTGACAAAGGCGACCGCGCAGCCGTCGTCGGCTAGTCGCCGCATGACGGCAAAGAGACGCTCGCTTTCCGCCGGGGTCAGGGCGGCCGATGTCTCGTCGAAGAACCAGACGCGGGCCCCACGGGCGAGACCGTGGGCGAGTTCGACCGCTTGCCGTTCGGCGGCGGACAATGAACCTAGGCGGCGGCGGGGTTCGACGGTGAATCCGACACTCGCCAAGCACCCGCGGGCGGTCGCCGCCATCGCCTGCCAGTCCAATCGGCCCGGTTTCCGTGGCCAGGCTCCGACGGCGATGTTCTCGGCCACGGTCAGGTCGGGGAAGCCTTGCGGCTCTTGGTGGACCAGGCAGACACCAGCTTCCAAGGCTTGTCGTGGGTTATGGAATTCGACCGGGACATCGTCCACGGCGACCGCCCCGGCTGACGGCCGCACCACACCAGCGCAGGCCTTCGCCAAGCTAGACTTGCCGGCTCCGTTCTCGCCGACCAAGGCGTGCAGTTGGCCGGGGGCGAGTTGCAAATCAACCTTGGACAGGACCTCGACGCCCCCGTAGGTGACGGAGAGCCCCTGGGCGGCCAGTTGCGCCATGTCGCCGTCAGATTATGCGCTCGCCGGTACTAAAATCAACCTTACTGAACCGGTTCTGCGGTAGCATTTTGTCTCGGTGGCGGAATCTCCGCCCTTGATGTTTTGCCATGGTCACACCCAACGCTGTCGCGTCGTCGTGGTCCAACCTGGGAGCGAGCCGGTATGGCGCCTTCGACGCTGCCGGGGACTTCGTCATTTCTGACGTCGAGACCCCCCGTCCATGGGTCAACGTCCTTGCCAACGAAGAATACGGGCTGGTCGTTTCCCAAATGGGCGGCGGGTTCTCGTGGGTCGGGAACTGCCAACTTTTCCGCCTCACCCGTTGGGAGCAGGACATGGCGGTGGAGAACTACGGCCGGTTCGTCTACTTGGCCGAGCCTAGCGAGTCGAGGGTTTGGGGCACGACCTTTGCCCCCGAAAAGGTGTCCGGCCACGACCGGGTCACCCATGGGCTGGGCAAAAGCGTCTTTGAACGGGTGCGCCACGGTGTCCGGACGGTCCAAACCGTCTTTGTGCCCAATACAGGCGCCCGCGAGTATTGGCTCCTCGACATCTGGAACGAGACTGAACAAGCTCGCGAACTGACCGTCGGTAGCTTCATTGACTGGCATCTGGGCGGTCAAGGCGACTGGCACCGCGAGTTCCACCGACTCTTCGTCACCACTGAGGCCGACGGCGACACCTTCCTGGCCCACAAGAGGACAGGCCTCTTGGAAGGCACCCGCGAGCGACCTGAAGCGACGCGCTTCGGGTACTTCGCCGTTAAGGGTCTTGATGCAGTGGAATGGTTCGGTGACAAGTCGGCCTACCTGGGTCCGGCGGGCCGCCTGGACCGCCCGCGAGCCCTGCTCGAGGACCGCCCCGCGGTCGTCACGGGTCGGTGGGACGACCCGGTCGCGGGATTGCGGGGAAGACTGACCCTTGCACCGGGAGAACGGGCCCGTCTCGCCTTCGTGCTTGGCGCGGAGGAATCGCGGGAGGCGGCCCTGACCGTCGCCGAGACGACCACGATCGAAGCGGTGGACGAACTTCTGGAGCAACGCCTGGCCGAGTTGGTCGAGCGGTGCGGCAGGCTCGAAGTCCGGTGCGACTCCCCCTTGGTCTCCTTGATGACCGACCGATGGCTGCCGAACCAGGCTCTGGTCGGCCGCCTGCTGGCCCGGTGCGCCTACTACCAGCAGGGAGGAGCGTACGGATATCGTGACCAATTGCAGGACAGCTTGTCGGAACTCGACACCGACCCTGAGGTCACCAAAGTTCAGATCGGTCGCCACGCCGAGGCGATGTTCCCGGACGGGGGAGTCCTTCATTGGTGGCATCCGGGCACAGCGGTGGCCGTCGAGAGCCACCACTCGGACACCTGCCTCTGGCTGGCCCATGCGACACTGGACTACCTCGACGAAACCGGCGACTTTGAGATCCTCGACCAGGAGTATTCCTACGTCGACCGCGTCTCCAAGCGCCCCGACGAGTGGGGCACCTTGCTAGACCACTGCCTCCGAGGAATCGAGCGCTCCTTGTCCAGCCGGTCTGACCGGGGCCTGCCCCTCATCGGAAGCGGAGATTGGAACGACGGCCTCTCCCATGCCGGCATCGACGGAAAAGGGGAGTCCGTGTGGGACGCGATGTTCCTCTACTCGGTCTTGTGTCGTATGGCCCCCGTCCTCGACGCCGTGGGGGCGGAGTCTAGCGCCGCGGAGTACGTCGCCCAAGCCGATGCCCTGCGTCAAGCGGTGGAGACCCACGCGTGGGACGGCTCGTGGTACATCGCCGGAACGGACGACTTGGGACGGCCCTTTGGCAGTTCCAGCCGGCCACGAGGGCAAATCTTCCTGAATCCTCAGACTTGGGCGGTGCTCACCGGCATCGCCTCGCCAGAACGGCAGGAGGCCGCCCTGAGGTCGGCCAAAGAGCGGCTCGTGAGACCATTTGGCGCGCTGCTCCTCGACCCCGCCTACGACGAGGTCGACCCCTACATCGGCTACATCACCCGGTATGCGCCAGGTCTGCGGGAGAACGGCGGGGTCTACAGCCATGCCTCCACGTGGGCGGTCCAGGCCTTTGCCAAGGCGGGGGACGCCGAGACTGCTTGGCAGATTTGGCAGGGCATGTGCCCACCCGCGCGGTCGGCGCAAAACGCCGACCTCTACGCCGCCGAGCCCTACGTGATGCCGGGCAATGTGGACGGCCCCGACTCGCCGTTCACCGGCCGTGCAGGGTGGACTTGGTACACGGGGAGCGCCGCGTGGATGCGCCGGGCGCTGGTGCACTGGATCTTCGGCGTCAGGGCGACGCCCGCGGGCTTGGTCGTCTCGCCGAACCTACCGAAGTGCCTGCCGGGATATGAAATGACCCGTCGTTACCGTGGTGACACCATCCGGATCAAGGTTGAAGGGCACGGCCCGTATGCAGCGAGTCTTGACGGCGTCCGCGTGGACGGCCCAGTTTTGGTCGTGGCGTCCGGTGAAGGATCGGCGAGGACGCTCCACCTGACGTCCTGAGAGGTGGAACTGGTACGCTAAGGGCCTGATTCCATGGGGCTGTAGCTCAGCGGTTAGAGCGGGTGGCTCATAACCACCGGGTCGCGGGTTCGAATCCCGCCGGTCCCACCAGGCAAAGATCGGGCACCCCTCCCCAACAAATTGGCAAATCCGGCCAGATTCTTTTCCGACCACTGCCAATGCCCTCAGGTTATCGTCAATTTTCGAGCCTGGACAGCGTCCTTGTGAGTACAGTACCCATAGGCCGCGTCGAAGCGGTCAGGAAGGTTCGTGGTGGATCCTCGTAGGGAATTTGAACTGGTGATGACCCGGCGGCACTTTTTTGGCCGGGCCGCGACGGGAATCGGCGTTTTCGCCCTCGGTGACCTCCTGAACGCCGACAAGGCGTTCGCGCACCCGGTGATGCAAGAACAAGTGAAGAAAGCGGTGGGCAACACATTCCATGGTGCCTTGGCCGCCCCGCACTTCCCGCCAAAAGTCAAACGGGTCATCTACTTGTTCCAGAGCGGGGCGCCCAGCCACATCGACCTCTTCGACTATAAGCCTGAGCTGAAGCAACACCACGGCCAGGAACTGCCCGCGAGCGTCCGGAACGGCCAACGGATCACCGGCATGACCAGCGGGCAGTCGTCGTTCCCGTGCGTCTATCCGATCCACCCGTTCAAGGCGTACGGCAAGAACAACACGCACATCACGAGCCTGATGCCCCACATCGGCGGGATCATCGACGACATCACCTTGATCCGGTCGATGCACACCGAAGCGATCAACCACGACCCTGCGATCACCTTCATCCAGACTGGATCGCAGCAGCCGGGCCGTCCGAGCATCGGGGCCTGGATGAGTTACGGCCTCGGTAGCGAGAACTCCGATCTGCCGGCCTATATCGTTCTGATCAGCCAGGGCTTCAACAAGTCTGACCAGCCCCTCTTTGGGCGGCTGTGGGGGCCTGGGTTCTTGCCCAGCGTCCACCAGGGAGTCAAGATGCGGGCCGCTGGAGACCCTGTCCTGTATCTGGGCAACCCTCCCGGCGTCGACCGGGCCGCCCGGCGGGAAATGCTCGACTCACTGGCCGAGCTCAACCGACAGAAGGCTGCCGAGGCGATGGACCCCGAGATCAACACTCGGATCGCCCAATACGAGATGGCTTACCGGATGCAGGCGTCCGTCCCCGACCTCACCGACCTGAGCAAGGAACCAGACTCCACGTTCGAACTCTACGGGCCGGAGAGCCGTAAGCCGGGAACCTTTGCCGCCAACTGCCTCTTGGCGCGTCGATTGAGTGAGCGCGGGGTCCGCTTCGTCCAACTCTTCCACAAGGGCTGGGACCACCACGGCAACCTGCCGGTCAACATCAAAGGGCAGTCCAATGACGTCGACCAGCCGGCTGCGGCACTGGTGAAGGACCTCGAGCAGCGTGGCCTGCTCGACGAGACGCTGATCATCTTCGGTGGCGAGTTTGGGCGGACGGTCTACTCGCAAGGCACACTGACCGCCGACAACTACGGTCGTGACCACCACGGCCGATGCTTCAGCATTTGGCTCGCAGGTGGCGGGATCAAGAAGGGCTTGGTCTACGGCAAGACCGACGACTTCTGTTACAACATCGTCGAAAACCCAGTCCACATCCACGACCTGAACGCGACGATCATGTACCTGCTCGGGATCGACCACGAGAAGCTGACGTACCGCTACCAAGGCCGAGACTTCCGGCTGACCGACGTCGACGGCAACGTCGTCCACGACATCCTTTCCTGAACCTCCAATCCCATGAGACTTTCCCAGCTTGGACTTGGTGTGGCGGCTTCGTTTGTCGGTGCCGTCGCCCTGTGGCCCGTCCCATCGCGTGCGAAGGACAAGGCCCCCACGGTCAGCTTCGACCGTGATATCCGCGGCATTCTGAGCGACACGTGCTTCAAGTGCCACGGGCCTGACGAGGCGACCCGCATCAGCGGCATCCGCTTTGACACTTTCGAGGGTGCGACGGCCAAGCTGGCCGACGGGAAACAACCGTTTGTCCCCGGGAACCCGGACATGAGCGAGGCCATCCGACGCATGTCGCTGCCTGACAGCGACCCGGAAAAGATGCCGCCGCTCAGCAGCAACAAAAAGATCACTGCCGAGCAGATCAAGACGATCAGGGCGTGGGTGGAGCAGGGGGCCAAGTACGAGGCGCACTGGTCGTACTTGCCTCTGGAACGGCCGACGGTGCCGTCCGCGCCGGCCGGTTACGACAACCCGATCGACGCCTTTGTGCTAGAGCGTTTAGTCGAGAACGGTATGCGCCTCTCGCCAGAAGCGGACCGTCGCACTTTGGTCCGCCGCGTCGCCCTTGACTTGACCGGCCTGCCCCCGACCCCGTCGGAAGTCGACCGGTTTTTGGGCGACGACTCCAAGGACGCCTACGAAAAAATGGTGGGCCGATACTTGGACAGTCCTCACTATGGCGAAAAGATGGGTCTGGCCTGGCTTGATGTGGCCCGATATGCCGACACCCACGGCTATCACATCGACAGCGCCCGCTCGATGTATCGTTGGCGGGACTGGGTCATCGAGGCGTTCAACACGAACATGCCCTATGACCAGTTCCTCACCTGGCAGCTCGCGGGAGACCTCCTGCCGAACCCGACCCACGAACAGATTGTCGCCACCGGCTTCAACCGCAACCACCCGATCGACTACGAGGGCGGCGCGATTCCTGAGGAGTACCAGACTGCTTATGTGGCCGACCGCGTCGACACGACGTCGACCGCCTTCTTGGGCCTGACGATGAAGTGCGCCCAGTGCCACGACCACAAGTACGAGCCCATCACCCAGAAGGACTACTACAAGTTCTTCGCCTACTTCAACAACATCGACGAACTTGGGCTAGACGGCCAGTTCGGCAATGCCCGACCCTTCATTGACGACCCGTACCCGTGGCAAAGCCGTCGTCTGAAGGAGTTGGAAGACAAGGAGCAAGACCTCCAGGCCAAAATGGCGCCGGTCGTCCAAGAAAACCTTTGGCGGGCCCAAAGCTGGCGGCCTGACGGCTCACTCGATGACGTGCCGGCGTCCCGACTCCTGGGCCGGTACCAGTTCGGCACCGTCACCAAGGTGACGGCGGGGTCCGTGCCCGTTCCCAAGGTGGTGGGGAACGTGAAGCCCACTGCCGGGCGCTCGACTGGCGGCCTGGACATCGCCGCCGACGGCTATCTCGACGGTGGTCCGGTCTTTGACTTTGACAGCAAGGACGCCTTCAGCTATGCGCTGTGGGTGAATTGGAGGGGCGGTGCGGGCTCGCCGATCGCCAAGATGGACGCGAGCAAGGACTTCCGAGGCTGGGACTGCTACATCGACGCCTCGGGCCGCGTCATGGTGCACCTGATCGACAAATGGCCGGTCAACACGGTCAAGGTGATCGCGAGTGACCCGGTCAAGATGAACACATGGACGCATGTCGCGGTGAGCTATGACGGAAGTGGCAAAGCGGCTGGCGTCAAGGTCTACATCAACGGCAAGGCCGTCGGGGTCTCGGCCGAACATGACAGCCTCACCGGGACGTTGAGAACGGAAAAACCTTTCACGATCGGGCGGAGGTCACCTGACATCGACCGGTTCAACGGCCAAGTTGACGACGTGGTGGTCGCCAAAGGTGTCTGGAAACCCGAAGAAGCGACCCGCCTCGCGGCGGCAAACCCCGCCCGCGTCATCGTCCGTGTCCCCGAACCCCAGCGGACCCGGGCGCAAAGGCAACAGTTGGCCCGCCTCTACTGCCTCGAACGCGTGCCTGCCTACGCCGCGATGGACGCCGAACTCCGCACGACCCAAAAGGAACGGGACGACTTGAAGGCCTCCATTCCCAACACGATGGTCATGCGGGAAAGGAAGGAGAAGCGCAAGACCTTCCTGCTGGACCGGGGAGCCTACGACAAGCCCACCGGGCCTGAACTCGTGCCCACGCTTCCCGAGGCGTTCAAGATCCCGGGCAAGAAATTCGCCCCCGACCGCCTTGGCCTTGCCAAATGGATGACCGACCCGGCGAACCCCTTGGTCGCCCGTGTCGCCGTCAACCGGATGTGGCAAGGCTTCTTCGGCACCGGCATCGTCAAAACCGTCGAAAACCTGGGTGTCCAGGGCGAGTGGCCGACCCACCGCCGTCTCCTCGACTGGTTGGCCACCGAATACATCCGGATCGGTTGGGACACCAAGGCCTTGGTGAAGCTCATCGTGACCTCAAAGACCTACCGCCAAGTGAGCGAGGCCAGTCCGGCGATGATGCGGGTCGACCCTGAAAACGACCTGCTGGGCCATGCCCCCAGGCTAAGGCTCAAAGCCGAGATTCTGCGCGACCAGGCCTTGGCCGTTTCTGGACTCTTGGTGCCCAAGATCGGGGGGCCGAGCGTCAAGCCCTATCAACCAAAGGGCCTCTGGGAGGAAATGGCGATCAACCCTGGCGCGAACGACTTCAGTGCCCAAACGTATGTCCAAGACCACGGCGACAAGCTGTACCGGCGGGGGATGTACACGTTCTGGAAACGGACAGTGCCTCCACCATCGATGCAGACGTTGGACGCCCCCGAACGGGAGTTCTGCGTCGTGCGCCGGTCGTCGACGAACACCCCGTTGCAGGCCTTGGTCCTGATGAACGACCCCGTCTTTGTCGAGGCGGCTCGAAAACTGGCCGAGCGGGTCGTCCGCGAGGGAGGCAAGACTTCGGCAGACCGCATCTCGTGGCTCTACGAGGTCGTGCTCTGCCGACCGGCCGACGCTGGCGAGGTCAAGGTGCTGTCCGCCTTGTACGAGAAGCGAGACGCCTACTACCGTGCCAACCCGGACGAGGCGGCCAAGCTGCTCAAGGTCGGCGAAATGCCGGCCGACGCGAGGCTGGACCCCAGGGAAGTCGCCGCTTGGACGATGGTCTGCAACACCGTGCTCAACACGGACGAAGCGCTGAACCGGAACTGAAGGACCCCGGCACCCGCGCAGGGTGCCGGGGCCATGGCTGGCCTATGTCAGTCGCCAAGCCCGCCGTTCTTCACTTTGACCGGGTCGGCGGGCTGCTTGGGAAAGACCACCGGGTGCGCCTTGAGTTCGGCGAGCAGCTCTTGGACCGCCCTCTCCAGTTGCGGGTCGCGGCCTTCCGCGTAGAGGTTGGGGTCACTGGGGACGTCGATGTCGGGCGAGACGCCGGGGCCCTCGATGACCCACCCGTCTTTGGGCGTCCACATCCCGTAGTTCGGGACATAGACACGACCACCGTCGACCAGCGGCCAACCCGGGTCGCTCCCGACTTCGCCGCCTTTGGTCCGGCGGCCGATCAACTTACCGAGTTTGAGGTCTCTCCAGTGGTGGGCGAACTCCTCGCCGCAACTGATGTTGAACTCGTTGGCGAGGGCGACAAGCGGGCCTAGGAAGTAGTCCGTCTGCCTGCTCCAAGACCCGGTCGAGGCGCGCTGGTTGAAGTATCCGCTGAGTTTGTCGGCGAGGATACGCGTGATGATGCTCTGCGTGTAGCCACCATTGTTGAACCGGACGTCGATGACCATCGCCTCCTTGTGCCGCTGGGGATAGAACTGCTTGACGAAGTCTTCGACGTCCTGGTTGCCCATGGCCGCCATGTGGAGATAACCGATCCGGCCACCGGAAAGGCGGTCGACCATGCGCCGGTTGGCTTCGACCCAACTGACATAGACCATTCGGTTCTCGCTGGAAACCGGGCGGACGCGCACCACACGCGAACCCTCCGCCTTCGGGACTGAGTTGACTCTTAATGAGACGACCTGGCCCGCCCGTCCTTCAAGAAGGGAACGGTAGTCCGTGCCTTCGCGCAACGGCTGCCCACCGATTTCCAGAATGAAGTCGCCCACATGGACGTCCACTCCAGGTTCAAGGAGCGGGGAAGCCTCGTCGGAGCGTACTCCGTCGCCGGAAAGGATCTCAGAGACGCGGTAGTAGCCGCTAGGGTCGAGTTCCAGGGACGCCCCGAGGAAACCGCCCTGCAACATCCTTCGCCCATAGGGCGAGGCGCTCACCAGGTATTCGTGGGACGAGCCAAGTTCACTCTGCATCCACCGGATGAGGATGTCCAACTCGTCACGGCTACGGACGCTGTCGACCAGAGGGAGGTACTTCTGCTTGATCCCCTCCCAGTCAAGGCCGTTCATGTTCTTCACAAAGAAGTAGTCACGCAGGAAGCGCCATGCCTCAAGGAACATCTGCCTCCATTCCGCCTTACGGTCGACCGAGAGCCGCAACCCACCAAAGCTGAGGGTGCCCGCCGTCGGCGACAAGTCCCTGGCCGCCGCGTCGACGACCCGGTTACCGACAAGGATCTTCTTGCCGTCGGCGCTGAACGTGAACCCGTTGCCCGCCGTGAGGGTGGTGAAGGTTTTGTCCTTGAGGCTGAACACACGGATCGAGCCGCCCCCGGCGACATAGGCCAAATCACCACGCACCTCGACCTGTCCCCAGTTTCCCGCCGGGATCGGTAGGTCGACACGTCGGGCCTCAAGGCCCTCAAGGTCGATCTTGAACTCTGGCTTCTTCTCGTCCTTCTTGTCGTCCTTCTTCTCTGGCGCGGCCCCCTCTTCTGGGTCTTTGGGCAGGAGCGGGGAGGGCGTACCCGCCTGCAAGGTGAGCAGGCAGACCACGTTCGGATTGGACGTGTTGAGTTGGCTACCAAAGAACGGGTCGCCCGACGTTTGGAAGTTCCGGTTGGACGTGAAGGCCAGGTACTTGCCGTCGCTGCTGAACGAAGGATGGTTGTCGCTGGCCACCTGGCGGCCGACCGTGGTCGACTTGCCGGTGACGGTGCTGTAGAGCACGATGGAGTTGTAGCCTGTGACTGTGTCAGGGTCGGTGTAGACAAGCCACCGGCTGTCCGGCGACCAGTCGTAATCGACCCCTTCCCAGTTGAAGGAGGTGTGCGTCACCTTGTGGGCCGAGCCTTGCTCGACCTCGATGTACCGGAAGTCCATCTCGCTGTCGTTCCAGGCGATGGACCGGCTGTCTGGTGACCACTTGAAGTTGACGACCCGACAGTGGTCGTCAGTCAGCGCTTTGCGGTCGGTGCCGTCGAGATTCTCGACATAAAGCCGCTCGTCGCCCGTCTCGTCACTGACATAGGCGAGCTTCTTGTTGTCGGGAGAAACGGTGGCCAGCCGGTAGCGGACGCCGTCCTTTGCCTTGTAGACCCGTGCTTCGCCTTCGCCTACGGGCAAGGTGACAATCCTTCCACGAGACTCGGCAAGGACCCGCTTACCCGTCGGCGTGATCGTGTAACCCCAGACGGAGTCGTCGGCGGGCACGGTGGTGGGTCGCGCGTGGATCAGGTCGCTCGCCATGTCGAACTCTAGTTCCTTGGCGTGGCCCGTCCCCAAATCGACAAGTTCGAGGCCACGGCCCTTCTCATAGACCAAGGAGTGCCCGTCCGTACCCAAGTTGCGCACTTCGAACTTGTACGGCCCGGCGATCTTCTTGGTCTTTCCACTGGCGGGCTGGACCGCCATGACCGTGAACCGGGCGTCCTGCTCGTTGACGTAGTAGACGTTTTCTCCGCCCCATGTCGGGTACTCGTCGGTCCCCTTGTCGTTGGTGACTTGCTTGAACCGCTTTGTCTTGGCGTCGCCGATCCAGATCTGGTTCTGCATCCCACCCTGGTAGCGGAACCAGGCGTCGTTTTGCCTCATGAAGCGGACGAAGGCAAACTTGCCTTCCTCCGGGCCAAACCGCGTGATACCAGCAAACTCAACGGGCAACCGCTTGGCTTCGCCGCCCCGGGCCGGGACGACAAACGGGGCATACCGGGGGTAGCGCGGCGAAAGGAAGAGGACGCCCTGGCCGTCCGGTGTCCACCCCATGTTGATCGCCGTCGTGTGGAAGTTCGTGAGCCTCTTCGCCTCGCCTCCGTCCACCGGCATGACATAGACCTCGGTGGCACCGTCGTACTGGGCGGTGAAACTCACCATCTTGCCGTCGGGGCTGAGCCGGGCCATCTGCTCAAGCCCGGGGTCGCTCGTCAGCCGGTGGGCCTTGCCGGAGGCGATGCTCCCCACCCACAGGTCGCCTTCGCTCGTGAAGACCACCGTGTCACCCCGGACGTCGGGCATACGCAAGAAAGCCGGGCCGCTCGTCGTGGCCAGCAACAAGGCGAGGGAAGCGATCATCGAAGGGAATGTACCCTTACGAATCTGGAATCGTCAGCGTGAGTTTAAGCTCAGGAGGTCACGACGGCGTCAAGGTTGCCCCTGGCCCTCTTTGCCCGCGGCTTGATGGACCGCACGATTTCGGCGAACTGGGCGGGGTCGTCAAATTCGCGGTACACGCTGGCAAACCGTACAAAGGCGACCTTGTCGAGGTCGAGCAACTCTTCGAGCACATTCTCACCGAGCTGGGCGGAACCGATCTCGGCGTCTCCCCGGTCATACGCTTCGCGTTCCACCCGGGCGACGACGGCGCGGACCGCGTCGACTCCGACGGGCCGTTTGCGGCAGGCCAGCGAGATGCTCCTGACGAGTTTCTCGCGGTCAAACTCTTCCCGAGCCCCCGAACGCTTGACGACGACCAACCGTGGTCGCTCGACTTCCTCAAACGTGGTGAAGCGACGCCCGCACGCCTCACATTCGCGGCGACGGCGGATGGCCGTCCCGTCTCGGGCGGGTCGACTGTCCAGTACCTTGTGTTCCTCGTGGCCGCAAAACGGGCAGGTCATCTCATGGTTTCGGGGCCGGTGTGATTTGCAGGCCCATGTCCTTCCACTGGGCTTCGTCCACGGTGCTGGGGGCGTCCATCATGGGGTCGTAACCATTGCCGATCTTCGGAAAGGCCATGACCTCACGGATGTTCTCTTCGTCCATCAGGGCCATGACGAGACGGTCGATGCCCGGGGCCATGCCGCCGTGCGGAGGGGCTCCGTACGAAAACGCCTCAAGGATGTGGCCAAACCGTTCTTGCTGGGCCTGCTTGTCGACGCCGATCAGGTCGAACACCCGCGCTTGCATCTCGGGCTGGTGGATCCGGATCGAGCCTGACGCCATCTCGACGCCGTTGCAGACAAGGTCATAACAGTCCGCCCTCATCCGCCCTGGGTCGGTGTCGATGTACTGCATGTCGGCCGATTTCGGGCTCGTGAACGGGTGATGGCTGGGGTCCCACCGCTGCTCGTCCTCGTTCCATTCGACGAGGGGGAAGTCCAGCACGTAGGCGAAGGCCAGCTTGCGCGGGTCGCGGAGACCTCGGGCCGTGCCAATGTGAAGGCGGAGCTTGTTGAGGGCCTCGTTGGTGACCGCCCACGTGTCGGCGACGACGCAGACCAGGTCCCCGGGCTCGGCTTGGGCCGCTTCGATCAGGCGGTCGGCCTCGTCCGGAACGAGGAACTTCGCCGCCGCACCCCGGACACGGCGTCCCTTGCCGGTACGGAGCGAACCCTCAATCTCGTTAGCGGGGTCCTCGACGTAGAGGCTGGCCATGCCTTTGGCCCCGGCCGACTTGCACAGCTCTTCTAGCTCGCCGACCTCCTTACGGCTGAGCTTGGCACCCCCTTCATACCGGAGACCCCGGACGAAGTTCCCCGCCTCGACGGTGTTGGCGAAGACGCCAAATGCGGAGCCTTTGGACGCGGCGGTGTGGTCAAAGATCTCGACGCCGAACCGGAGGTCAGGCTTGTCACTGCCGTACTTGGCCAGGGCCTCGTCGTAGGTCATCCGGGCGAACGGCTGGACACGCTCCTTGTCGAGGTCGAACTCTTCGATGAGCCCGTTGACCACGTCCAGGGTCATCTCCTCGATCACGTTGAGGACGTCCTCCTGGTTCACATACGACATTTCAAGGTCAAGCTGGGTGAACTCCGGCTGACGGTCGGATCGCTGTGACTCGTCGCGGAAGCACTTGGCGATCTGGTAGTACCGCTCGATGCCCGCGACCATAAGGAGCTGCTTGTACTGCTGGGGGCTCTGGGGAAGGGCGTAAAACTTGCCTGGCTCCAAGCGATAGGGCACGAGGTAGTCGCGCGCCCCTTCGGGGGTGGACTTCGTGATGATGGGCGTCTCGACTTCCAGAAACCCCTTGCTGTCTAGGTGGCGGCGGATGCGCGAGATCAGGCTCGACCGGACCGCGAGCTTGCGGTACATGCTGGGCCGGCGCAGGTCGAGGTAGCGGTGCTTGATCCGCAGTTCCTCGTTGACCTTGCCCATCTGGGATTCATCGCTGACGGGAAAAGGGAGGACGGCGGCCTGGTTCAGGACTTCCCAAGTCTCCGCGACGATCTCCACGTCGCCGGTGCCGATGTTGGCGTTCTTGTTGGCCCCGTCCCGCTCACGCACGGTGCCAGTGACGCTAAGGCAGGTCTCGGAACGGACTTCAGGCGTGCCCTTCTCCGGGTCGAAGATGATCTGGACCAAGCCAGACCGGTCACGGAGGTCGACAAACAGCAAACCGCCTAGGTCGCGCACCTTGTGCGCCCAACCGTTGACCGTGACCTGGCGACCCGCGTCGGAGACGCGCGGCTCGCCGCAAAACATCGTCCGTTGCGTGAAGCCCATGCAGGTCGGAGAATACCTTTTTGAACCTGCGAGCCCGGGGTCTAGAGGTTGACGTACACACCGGCAGACGGGTCCACCGAGACATGCCGGGCGGTGTCGTAGTCGGTGGGCGTCTTGGGATAACTGTGCACCGCCGGACGGCCGCCGTGGTTCTCGTAGGTGAGGTTGTAAACGTGGCCGTCCACCTCGACAGAAAGCGACCTTGCCGGAATGGTGTCGGGGTAGGTGTGGGCTCGCTGACGGTACTGGACGGCGACAGCCAAGGCTTCGAGGCAGGCCACCATCTCATTGGCCCGAGTGATCGTCTGCCCCAGTTGGAAGGTGACCGGGGTGATCGTCCGGAGCATGTAGTGGTCGGTGCGGTCCTCCCGCTGAAGAGGCAGGATCATCCGGTCTATCTCCAGGCCACGCTGCAGAGGGGTCGCCGTACGGTTCTTGGCCACTTCGATGCCTTTGGTGAAGTACCCCAGAAGGCCCGACTCCATCGCCAGTTTAGACTTGGCGTCGGTGTGGGGCGGATGGGTGTTCAGGCCGTTCATGTTCAGGCTGCCAAGTTCTTCATGAGTCAGCTTGTCCGCTTCGCGGGTCGTGGCGACGAGCTCGTTCATCATCCGCACGCAGATCTTGTCGAGGCCCGGGCACGCCTCGGCATGCTGGACACAGCTCAAGGCGGATGTCAGTTGGCGCTCGGTGAGTCGAGGCGAGGCGAGGACGGCGGTCATGGCCGTGGCGAACGACCGGACACCCGCGTACCAGGTCACGACGGCATTGTCGTCGGTGTGGTCGGAAAGAAACCTCAGGAACGTCGCCAACCGCCGGAGTTGGTTGATCGCCGTGTCAAGGTCTCCCGTCTGGACGGTGTGGTGGACATCGATCATGACGACCCTGAACAGGGCCCTTTCCGCGGTCCGGTCGGTGGCCCGCAGAATCTTCCGATAATCGAGTTCGCCGGTGGGGAGGTAGCTGTGGCAGGACAGCACTTCTTCGACCAAGCCCCGCAGCTTGCCCGCGTTCGGTTGCCTGTCTAGCGTCGTGCTGTCGGCGAGCCCGTTCGCCACCGAGGCGAGGCGCCGGTCCCCGGCCAAGAGGCGTCGAATCTTGTCAAGGGCGGGCCGGGCGTCGCCTGCCGGAGTCGGCGCGGCGGGGACCGGGGCTGCCAACAAGCCAAGCTCCGTGGCCCGTTCTCGCAGGGCCGGTAACCGGGCGACGGGGTCGTGCACCTCGCGCTTGTCCTTGGCGAAGGCGACCAAGGACTCGCTCCCCCGCACACCAGCGTAGGTGAGTGCGACCAGCCCGACTCCGACCAGGACGATCCGCTTGGTCGACGACTCCATCGACACCTACTCTACACGGCAACTGGCGTGGGGCGGCGTCTTTTTCGGTTTACTAGTCCACCGCTTGGGTAAGGACGGCCTTCATCACCTCTTCCGGGGTGGTGATCCCGGCAAGAACCTTGGCCTTGCCGTCCTCGAGCATCGTGCGAAAGCCTTGCTTTCTGGCCACGCCCAATAATTCGGTGTATCCCGCGTTCTGCCAAATTGCTTGCTTGAGCTCGCGGTTACCCATGATGAGTTCGTAGACGCCGATCCTGCCCTTGTATCCGGTACCACGGCACTCTGGGCACCCCTTGCCTTTCAGAAGCTTGGCGTTGGGCATGTCTGCCGCGGTGATGCCGAGCTGCTCCAAGTCCTCCCGCGGGTAGGGGAACGGCTCGGCGCACTTCGTGCAGTTCCGGCGCACCAGGCGCTGGGCCATGACGGCGACAAGGACGCCGCTGATCAGATAGGGCTCTCCGCCCATGTCCACCATTCGTCCGATGGACTCGATCGCGTTGTTGGTGTGAAGGGTGCTCAGGACCAAGTGGCCGGTCAGACCGGCTTGGATGGCGATGGCGAGCGATTCCGGGTCGCGGATTTCGCCGACCATCATCACGTCGGGGTCTTGCCGGAGGAAGGCGCGCATGACGCGCGGGAACCCGACCTTTTCGGAGACCTGCACCTGCGCCACGTTGTTATCGAACTCGTATTCGACCGGGTCCTCGACGGTGACGATGTTCCGCCGCTTGGCGTCCAGTTGGTGAAGGCTGGCGTAGAGGGTGGACGTCTTACCGGAACCGGTCGGGCCGGTGACAAGGATCAGGCCATAGGGGACCTGGACGGCCTTGATCCATTGGTCCCTCACGTCGGCGGGCATGCCGAGCGAGTCCAAGTCGACCTTCATCGCCGACGGGTCGAGAAGGCGCATGACGAACTTCTCGCCGTTGAGAGTGGGCACACAGGAGGCGCGGGCTGCCAGTCGGCGCCCGTCGTATTCCATGTCGATGCGACCGTCTTGAGGCTCCCGCTGTTCGTCGATCCTCATGCCGGCCGAGAGTTTGAGCCTCGCAAGGACGTTGGCCGCTTGCTCAGGCGGAAGTTGGCCGTTGTCATGGAGGACGCCGTCCTGGCGGAACCGGATACGGAGTTGGTCGCGCTCGGGTTGGAGGTGGATGTCGCTGGCCTTCGTGTCGAGGGCCTGCATCATGATGTTGTCGACGATGCCCACTGCCAGCGACATCTCGTTGCCGCCCATTTCGCGCGCTTGGCCTTGTTCACGGATGATGAGCCGGAACCGCTTTGCCGCGCCCCAGTTGTAGTTGTCCCCTCCGACGGTGCCCATGGTCTTGTCTTGTCGCTCCCCTGGCGAAGCTCTGGCTATGTTACAGGAAAGCGTCCCCGAGCGTCGAGTGGCCCCCCAGACACCCGGTCCAGGGGGCCGGCCCGGACTCAGGACTTCAGCTTCAGGTAGTCGATGCCCAGCATGTGGCGCTTGGGCTCCGCCTTGGGGTTGTCGCGGACAAACACGGCTCTGAACCGGTGGTTGCCGGCGGAGAGGCGGTGGCTCCCCAGGGAGACGACGCGCCACCCGAACGCACCATAGAAATCGTGCTCACCCAGGTCGGTGTCGTCCAGATACAGATGGTGAACCCCGTAGTCGTTGGCATGACAGAAGCTGCCCACCAGTTCGTAGACGCCGTCTTTCGCGACCGGAAGCTCCAACGTGATGTGGTCTCCCGGCTTCGGGTCTTGCCACCAGAGTTGGCTACCGTTGGAAATGGAAGGGAACCCGCCTTGGATCGTCAGGTCACCGCCAACGTGCTCCAAGACCTTCATCTTCTCTCCTTCGATGGCACCAGGCACCGGCTTGGGGGCAACGTACTCGACCGGTTGGAGCATGGCGGTGTCCACCGGTCGGGCGGGAGACGAACCGGCCGACCCATACCAGAAACTGGTCCCTGCCCAGCTGCATGCTGAGTCGGCGCGCCAGTGCCAGGCCTCGATGACGAACTTCAGGCTCTTTGTGAAGGGGATCGAGTCGATGATGTGCCAGCGCAGGTTGCTGATCTGTCCGCCACATCCGGGGCCGTCGGCCCGCGGCTGGGCGTGGTACGGCTTTTGGAACACCTTGGGAGTGCTCCAGGCGTAGCCGAAGTAGTCCTCGGTCCCCGTCCCAAACGTGCTGGGGAACGACTCGCCGTCCACCCAGACTTTCTCGTCTCCCTCACCCCACCAGTCTGGGTTGGAATTGCCCACTTGGAGGCCGGTGCCGACATAACGGCCTTGGCCCTTCGCGTCAAGAAACAGGAGGTCACGGAAGGGTCGCGTCCCCGCGTCGTCGGCGAACCACTGGGCATGGAACCGGTAAAAAGGCTCGCGGACCCTTTCGGGTGAGATCCGTGCGGTCAGATCGACGGTCACGGCAGACTTGGCATGGTTCACCAAGCGGAAGACGGCCCTCTTCGCATACGGCATCTTCCAGCGCGAGGTCAGCCGGCCGGCATTCTCGACGTGGGTCACCATCGTGTCGTACTTGGAGAGCCCGGGGGCGCAACCAAAGAAATCGGACACCGGCACACGGACACATGCCTCGCCGTCGAAGTCGATCTGCAGTTCAAGGTCGCGGAGTTGGGCGTTAGCCGGGCCCGCCTCGGCGGTAGCCCACTTGGGTGGCACCATCAAGGTGAGGTCTTCGACGACGCCATGGCCGATGGCCGTCAAGGTTGACGACCCTCCCGGGGCAAGCCGCATCTGCTTGCCCATTTCCTTCGTGCCACCACGCACCGGGTCCAACTTGGTGAACACCGCCGCGGCGGCACCGTGCTGGGCCTTGGCCATGGCATCAGTCGTGAACGTCGTGACGTTCACCGGCGACGTGTAGCTGCGGTAGTTGACGTGGTAGTAGAGACTCTTCGACCGTTCGTCGGAGTTGTCGACGGTGATCTTCAGGCTCTTGGCGTACGGAACGGGGAAGTAGAGGTCCCAACCGTTTGCCGCGCCATAGCCAAAGGGCGCGTGTTTCTCGCTGAGTAAGTCCGCCAACTTCTCGGTCAGGCGAGGCGTGGATTCGCCGTCGAAGTAGAACCGGACGACGCCGGCGGGGTTTGCCGACCAGACCCGCACTACGGCGCCGGGCCCCTTGAGGTCGGCCATGACGTGCTCGACCCGACCGTCGACATGTTCATCGCGGAGGAAATGGCCGGCGTCCCCGTTGGCGAACCAGTCGGCATTTCCCGGGGTCTTGCTGCGCCGGTCGTAGCTGCTCGCTTGGCTGCAGGTGTAGGCCGGGCTTGGCGGCAGATACAACCGATGAAGGTCGGTCATCTCTGGCAACAGAGACTCGACGGAGACTTGGGGAGCAATCGCGGCGATCAGCAACGGCAACAACGTCATGGACCGATTATGCGCGCATCGGGCCGGACAATGGTTGAGCGAAATGGCCGTCGTAAATGAACAGTGGCTAGCCTGTCAAAGGCATGTAGAGGCTGGGTTGGCGCGTCGCAAAGGGGTCGATCTCGTATTCTCCGGCGACAATGACGTTCCGTTTGTCGCGTGCCACCGTGAGGTCAATGTCAGCGACCAAGAACTCCTCAGCTTCGCCCGCCTGGGCGACCGCGTTGCCGTAGGGGTCAAAAATGCCGCTTTGGCCAATGAATGTGAAGCCTCCCTCGCTGCCGACGCGGTCACATGCGGCCAGCCAAACTTTGTTTTCCCCGGCTCGGGTCGGGGCGATATGGCAGGGGGTGATGGAGGCACCGTTCGGCCAGTTGGTGGGCAGGACGATCAGTTCGGCCCCCAGCAAGGCGAGAGTCCGGGCGGCTTCAGGGACGCGTAGATCAAAGCATATGAGGGGCCCGATCTTGCCAATCTCGGTGTCCCACACGACGAGCCGGTCACCCGGACGCACAAACCGGTCGACTCCCAGGTGGGGGAGGTGCGTTTTGCGATAGACCCGGGACGGCGAGCCTGGCGTCAGCAGGAGGGCACCATTATAGAGTCCCAAGATGTCCCGTCCGACAAAGCCGACGACGACATGGACCGCGCCCGCGTCGACCGCTGACTGGAGCCTGTCCAGCACCGGATCCCACGAAGTCACCACCAAGTCCTCATTGGCATTGACCTCGACGGCGATCTTGGCCGCCTTATCTGCGTCGGCCACGGCATATCCCGTCAAGAACGCCTCGGGCAAGAGAAGGAGGTCGACTCCCTCCGCCTGGGCACGTTCGAGCCATTCGACGGACCGGCGGACGTTCGCGGCCGCGTCGCCATACACCACGTCGGACTGGGCGACCGCGACCCTGGTCACTCTTCCACCCGGATCCAGTTCTCAATGCGTCGGACGCAGGGAAGGCCTTCGACCAAGCGGAGGGCGGCGACGAAATCTCCTTCGCGGCCGGTGTGAGTGAAGAAGACGATCTCCCCGAGGCCCGGTTGGTCTTTGGTGCGCATCTCCATCGCCGCCAAGCCGACCCCGCCTTCTCCGAAGGCGGTGGCGATCTCTCCCAACGTCCCGGGCCGGTCGACGACCTCCATCCTCAGGTAGTAGCGGGTCTGGAGGTCGGCGATCGGCGAGAGGGCCTGTCCGGTGCCGTACGGGATGGCGCTCCCCGAACCGCCGACACAGATGTTGCGGACGACGTCGACGAGGTCGCCGACCACGGCGCTGGCGGTCGGGTCGGCCCCGGCCCCACGCCCGCTGAACATCAGGTCACCGGCAAAGTCGGCCCTGATCCAGACTGCGTTGTAGACGTCTTCGACGTGGGCGAGTTGATGGCTCTTGGGCAACAGCGCGGGGTGGACACGGACCTGCACCGTGCCGGGCCCGGACTCCTCGCAGACGCCAAGGAGCTTGATCCGGTAGCCCAACATATCGGCGTACTTGATGTCCGCCGCGGTGATCTTCCTGATCCCCTCGCGGTACACCCCGTCAAGGGGCACCTGCTTACCGAAGGAGATCGCCGCCAAGATGGAGACCTTGTACATCGTGTCGAAGCCGTCGACGTCGTTTGTCGGGTCGGCCTCGGCATATCCCTTTGCCTGGGCTTCGGCCAAGGCGACTTCAAAGTCCTTGCCCGTTTGGGTCATCTGGCTGAGGATGTAGTTCGTCGTCCCATTGAGGATGCCCATCAACTTGAGCACGTCGTTGCCGGCCAGCTGGTGTTTCAGCGGCTGGACGACGGGGATGCCCCCGCCGACGGCCGCCTCAAAGTGGAGGTCGAGTCCTAAGTCACGGGCCAGGGTGATCAAGCGGGAGCCGTGTTTGGCGATGAGCTCCTTGTTGGCGGTGACGACGTGCTTTCCGGCACGCAGGGCTGTCTCGATCAGGTCCGCGGCAGGCTGTTCGCCCCCCATCACCTCGATCACGACGTCGACGTCGGCCCTCGTCACGAGGTGCTTGAGGTCGGTCGTGAACTGGTCGCCGGGAAGGCTCCGGGGCTTCGACTCGTCGCGGATACCGATCCCGACGACTTTGATGCGGGCGCCCGTCTTGTTCCGCACGGCCCCCACGTTGTCGTGGATCATCCGGTAGGTGCCTTCGCCGACTGTTCCAAAGCCGAGCAACGCGACGCGCACGGTGCGCGGTTCAGTTGATGTGGACGAGGGGGTCTCCAGGTTGGACAAGTTGGCCATTGCTTGCGTTGATCTCCGTGACGACCCCGGCGACAGTGGCGGTGATCTCGTTAAAGACTTTCATTGCCTCGATCAATCCGACGACCTGGCCGGGCTCCACGCGGTCGCCGACTTTGACAAAGGCAGGGCTGCCCGGATTGGGCGAGATGTAGAAAACCCCCGTCATCGGACTGTAGACCGGGGTCCCTTTCGCTGCCGCCGGGGCGACGGGCGCAGGGCGCGGGGCACGTTTGACGGGTGCGGCTGCGGGGGCAGGCCCGCCGGAGACCACGGTCGCGGCGGGTGCGCCGACATACGACAGGTGCAACACCGTGTCACCGTCTTTGTACTTCACCGTGTCGAGCCCAAACTCGTCCATGAGGTCGACGAGCTCCTCGATTTTTCCCGGGATGTCGGACACGTGACTATTATGGTGTGGACCGGGGCCCGGAGTCGGCCAATCGTGGGACATTCCCAGTGGCCCTTCCGATCAACGCATGTTGACGAAATCGACCGAATAGGGAAGGTCTAGGCCCTTGACGAACTGGATCGTCTTCTGCAGATCGTCCTTCGACTTGCCGCTGACGCGGACGTCGGCGCCTTGGACTTGGGCATTGACCTTCAGACCCTTTTCCTTGATCTGCTTCACGAGGGCCTTGGCCTGGTCTTGGGGGATACCGTTTTTGAACGTCAGCTTCTGCTTGACACTGATCCCCGAGCCGGGTTCGATCTTGCCCATCTCGATCATCTTGAACTCGACACCGCGCTTCATCAGCTTGGAGACGACGATCTCGCGCAGTTGCTCCATGCGGAACTCGTCGTCGGCGACCAGGTGGACTTCGTCCTTTTCCAGTTCGATCGAGGCCATGCTGCCGCGGAAGTCATAGCGGTTGTCAAGCTCCTTGCCCGCCTGGCTGACCGCGTTCTTGACCTCCATCATGTCTGCCTTGGAGACAATGTCGAACGAGAACTCTTGAGTTGCCATACCGCCGAGGTTACCGGCGTCGCCGGGTCGGCTTGGTCAGGGCATGGGCCTGGGCGACCAGATCGGCGGCTTCCTTCCAATCAACCGGTACGCCAGGCTCCAAGACGATCCCGACCCATCCCCTGGGGCCGAAGTACGGAGGCCGAAAGAAGCGGACGGGGTCTTGGGCGACGAGGGCCTCCTGGAGGCCAGGAGGTGCGGCACAAAGAAAGGCCAAAGGGCCGTCGTGGTGCCGGTCCCAGAACATCACGAACTGCTTGCCCTTGATGTGGAACCAAGCAGCCTCACCGTGCGAGAGCCGTTCCTCGACATCGGGGAGGACCATGCAGACGGCACGGACCCTTTCCCGGGCTGCTTCAGATCCAGACATAGCCTGTTTGGTCGGGCCTGCGGATTCTAGACGGTGACCCGAGTGCGGGCGATGACACTCTCGATGAAGAGGGCGTTCGTCGGTGTCCGCTTGAGCAGCTTGATAAGTTGGTCAGTCGCCTCGACGGCGTCCTTGGTGTTGGCCAAGATGCGGTGAAGGTTGTAAACCCCTTCCAAGGAATCTTTGGTGAAGAGGGCCTCCTCGTGTCGCGTCGAGGAGCGACGGACGTCGATGGCGGGCCAGATGCGGCGTTCGGCCAGTTCGCGGTCAAGGACAAGCTCCATGTTGCCCGTACCCTTGAACTCCTCAAAGATCGCGTCGTCCATCTTCGACCCGGTGTCGATCAGGGCGGTGGCGATGATCGTCAGGGAGCCACCTTCCTCAATGTTCCGCGCGGCACCAAAGAAGCGGCGCGGTCGGTAAAGCGCGGCCGGGTCGAGACCGCCGGAAAGGGTCCGGCCCGACGGGTTGATCGTGAGGTTGGACGCTCGGGAAAGTCGGGTGATCGAGTCCAGGAGAATGACCACGTCGCGACCGGCCTCGACCAGCCGCTTGGCCTGTTCCAAGCAAAGTTCGGCGACACGCATGTGGTTCTCCGCCGGCTCGTCGAAGGTCGAGCTGATCACTTGGCCCTTGACAAAGCGCCGCATGTCGGTGACCTCTTCTGGACGCTCGTCCACAAGGAGGACCATGAGGTAAGCGTCGGGGTGGTTGGTGGCGATGGACTCGGCGATCGACTTGACGATGGTCGTCTTACCGGCCTTGGGCGGGGCGACGATCAGGCCGCGTTGGCCCTTGCCGATCGGGGCGATCAAGTCGATGATCCGGCCGACGATCTTGTCGGGGACGGTCTCTTGGTTAAACCGTTCGGTGGGGAAGAGAGGGGTCAGTTCGTCGAACGAGCGCCGCATCGCCATCTCGGGCGAACCTGTCGCGAAACCGTTGACCGTCTCGACCCGGAGCATGCCGTGGTACTTCTCGCCCTCCTTGGGTGCGCGGACCAAGCCGAACACGGTGTCGCCGGGACGCAGGCTGAACCGCTTGATCTGGGATTGGCTGACGTAAACGTCGTCGTTGGAGGGGCTGTAGTTGGGCTTGCGCAGGAACCCCCATCCGTCAGGAAGGATCTCCAATATGCCGCGCTTATAGATGGCCCCATGCTCCTCGTTGACCTTGTGGAGGAGGCCCTCGATGACCGAGTTTCGGTCGAGGTCTGGTGAAATCTTTGCCTTCTTGGCTTCCTTCAGCAACTCGGCCGCCGTCATGCGGTCGTAGTGGTTGTAATCGGTCTGCGGAAGGTTTTCGAGGTCCGACGGGTTGTCGTCGCGTTGCGGCTGGTGGTTGGGCCGGCGGCCTCTGCGCTTGCCGGAGTTGTTCTCAGATTTGCGGGGACGGAATACGTGCGTCATGGGTTGCCTGGACGGCTGTCGGATTTGAAAGGAAAGGGGTTGCGAGATTTCGACTAGCCGTCGCTCTCGCGCAGAACGCCCACGTACGGAAGGTTCCGGTGGCTTTCTGCGTGGTCTAGCCCATATCCTACCACAAAGACGTTCGGAATCTCAAAGCCGACGTGCTCGACCTGTGATTCATGGGACCTTGCGTCCGGTTTGCTGAGCATAGCGACAGCCTCAAGGGTCGCGGGGCGGCGCGTCAGGAGGAGCTCCCGCAACCGGGCCAAAGTCAGTCCCGAGTCGACGATGTCCTCGACGACCAAGACATGGCGGCCTTCGATATTGATGTCGTGGTCCTTCTTGAGCTTGAAGACGCCCGTGGACTCGGTGCCGTCGCCATAGCTGCTTACCTGGACGTAATCAATGGACAACTGGCCGCCAAGTTCCCGGGCCAAGTCACCGATGAAGGGCACACACCCCTTGAGGACGCCGATGAGGACCAGGTGGGCGTCGGGACGCGCGGCACGGATCTCGCGGGCCAACTCCCGGACGCGTTCGCGGACCTGGTCTTCGGTAAGAAGGACGTCGATCGGCATCAGCGTCCCCGTTGGGCCTCGAACCATTCGTGGGTGAATGCCTTCTCGATCTTGCCGTAGAAGTCCATCACCGCGACGGCCTTAGCCTTCATCAGGGGCTCACACCCCATCGCCTCCCAGAGGTCTTTGTTGCCGGTCATCAAGGCCTCGGCAGTGACATTGAAGTCTTCCTCTTGGCTGCTGGTCGCGTATTGGTTCAAAAAACCCTTCTTCATCAATTCTCGGTCATATTCCAACGACGCCGTGTTCGTCTTTACCGAAGTGAGGCCGTCGCCCCGATAGGTGAATTCGGGGGGAAGGGCTTTCTTCCAGGCTGCTTCGTCCAACGACGATTTATGGTTGCGCAGGAGCACACTGGAGAACTCGTGGTGGACGGCGCCTTCGATAAAGAGGTCCGTGTAGCCCAGTCCAACCCCGTCGTCGCATACGTAGACGGTGTCCCGAGAGTTGGTTCCGCCGTATGGATAGCCGAAGAACGACATTGACTTCAAGATCACGACCCGTTTCAGGTTGCGCCTGAGGAAGTCGTTGGGATATTTGGCCAAGGCCTTCCGCACGTTCTTGACCGCACGCTCCACCTCGCGGCCGTCCAACGCCTTACCGCTGGCGAGGATCGGGCTCGCCTTCCACGACTCAGGAAACGTCGTGTCGTCGAGGTCGGTGTCGATCCTGACCTGCGAGTCAGGTTCCTGGTAGGAGCGGCGGGTCTCCAACTGGGCGGCGAGGAGAGACGCCGCCGCGACCACGGCCAAAAGCGAGGTTACGCGTCTCATTCCCATTCAATAGTGGCGGGAGGTTTGCTTGTCAGGTCGTAAAGCACCCGGTTCACGCCCTTCACCTCGTTGACAATCAGGTGGGCGACATGCTCGAGGAACTCAAACTCAAGGGGTGCGGCACGTGCCGTCATCGCGTCTTCACTCTGGACGGCCCGAAGCACGATAGGTTGTTCGTAGGTCCGTTCGTCGCCCATCACGCCGACGCTCCGCACGTCGAGCAGTGCGGCGTAGCTCTGCCAAATGCCCTTGTCCAGGCCCTTGGCCTTCAGCTCGTGGCGGAAGATCCAGTCGGCCTCCTGGACAATGGCCACGCGTTCGGGCGTCACCTCGCCCAATATGCGGACACCGAGCCCGGGGCCGGGGAACGGCTGTCGGTCGATGACGTCGTCGGGCAAGCCCAATTGGCGACCGACTTCGCGGACCTCGTCCTTGAAAAGCCATTTGAGCGGTTCGATGACGTTGAGCCGCATCCAGTCAGGCAGACCACCGACGTTATGGTGGGTCTTGATCTTGGCGGCGTTGGGCGTCCCGCTCTCGATGACGTCAGGGTAGAGCGTCCCTTGGGCCAGGAACTTGCAGTCGCTCAGGTCGTCGCGGTGCCGCTCAAAGCACACGACGAACTGCTCACCGATCGCCTTGCGCTTGGCCTCTGGTTCGGTGACCCCCTTGAGAGCGCCAAAAAACTGTTCGTGGGCCTCGATCACGATGAGGTTTGGGTGGAAGACCCGGGTGAACATGTCGATGACCTGTTCGGCCTCACCTTTCCGGAGCAAACCGTGGTCGACAAACACGCACTTGACCTGCTGGCCCAGGGCCTTGGTCATCAGGGCGGCGACGACCGAACTGTCCACGCCTCCACTCACGGCGCAGAGCACCTGGTCGTCCCCGACTTCCTGCTTGATGCGGCTGACCGACTCCTCGATGAAGTTCGCCGTCGTCCAATCACCGGTAAGTCCGGCGATCTCGTAGAGAAACGTCTGGAGGACGACCCGGCCTGACGGGGTGTGGCTGACTTCAGGGTGGAACTGGACGCCGTAATGGCGCGCGGAAGGGTTCTCGAACGCGGCCACGGGGCATGTCGGCGTGGAGGCGGTGACCCGAGAGCCGTCGGGCACCTTGGTGACCCGGTCTCCGTGGCTCATCCACACCGCGTGGTCGGCCATCCGGCTGACCAGGCTCCCTGGGGCGACCGTGGTCAAGTGCCGGTGCCCGTACTCGCGCTCGTCGGAAGACTCGACGCAACCACCGCCACGGTGCGCCAAGACTTGGAGGCCGTAGCAAATGCCCAGGGTGGGCACCCCGTCGAGCACAGAGACGTCGATCGTCGGTGCGCCGGGTTCAAGCACTGACTTGGGCCCGCCGCTCAGGATGACCGCGGCCGGCCTCCGCGACTTGACCACCTCCTCAGCTTTCTGCCACGGGACCATTTCACTGTACACCCCGAGCTCGCGGACGCGGCGCACGATGAGCTGGGTGTATTGCCCGCCGAAATCGACGACGAGGACAAGTTGATGGTCCATCGTGAAGAGTGCAGTTTGGCCACATCGGGGCGTGCCAGGTAGGGACCCTAGTTTCAGCGGAAGGGAAGCTATCGGCACAGGTCATGCGACTGGTGTCAGGCAATGCTGTCCGGAACAAAGGTCGCCTTTGCGGTCGTCGGTCTCTCCCTTCTCGCTGTCGCAGCCCAAGCCTCCCAGGCCGCCGTGCAGGCCCCGGCCCCAGGGCAGGTCTTGCCCCTCGTCGCCGCGTTAGGCTTCGCGGCTTTCCGCCGACGCGGGACGTAACCCGCACCTATCCCCAATGTGGGGATTGTCCTGGGGGCAACGGTACGACGGGGCACCGTCACGGCGTCCATACTTTGATCCCCGATGGCCCAACGCCGAATAGACATCGTCTCCGAGCACGTGCCGCCCCAGAACAACGAGGCCGAGATGTGCACCCTTGGGTGCATGGTCATGAGCGAGCGGGCCGCTGAAGAAATCAGGTCAATGCTCACCGAGGACGATTTCTACGTCCCCGCCCACCGGGAGATATTCATGGGCCTGCGGTCGCTCATGTTGAGTTCGAAGGCGATCGACCTGGTCACGCTGAGGGACGAACTCCAGGCCCGGGGCAAGCTCGCTGAGGTCGGCGGCACGGACTACCTCGTCCAAGTGGTCGAAAGCGTGCCCAGTGCCCAGAACGCCCTGCACTATGCCGGCATCGTGCTCGACAAGGCGACTCTCCGGCGGCTAGAGAACGCGGGCAGGGAGATCATCAGTACGGTCCATGAACCGGAAGGAACGGCCGACGAAAAGGTGAACGACGCCGAAGCGATCGTCTTTGAGGTCGGTCGGAAACGTCTCGGCAAGTACTTCCGCCCCGTCTCTGCCATTGCCAAGGACTTCTTCAAAGACGTCGACCAACTCATGGAGACGGGCGAGCCCGTCCTGGGCGTTCCTAGTGGGTTTAGCGACCTCGACGCCGTGACGACGGGCTTCTACGGCGGTGACTTCGTCATCATCGCCGCGCGGCCCGCGATGGGCAAGACGTCGCTGGCGATGAACTTCGCCTTGCACGTGGCCCGGCAAGGAGTCGGCAACGTCGCCGTGTTCAACTTGGAAATGACCGGGCAACAGTTGGTCCGACGCCTTATCTCCACCATCGCGCAAGTGCCCATGGGCGTCCTGAAACGCTCAAACCTGCACATGAGCGACTACCAAAAGCTCACCGATGCCTGCGAGGAACTGTACAGCCTGCCGGTGTACATCGACGACTCTTCCGACGTTTCTCCGCTGGAAATGAGAGGGAAGTGTCGTCGTCTCAAGGCCTCCGGCGGGCTCGCGCTCGTCGTGGTCGATTACCTGCAGTTGATGCGCGGCAACCGAAAGACGGAGAACCGGGTCCAAGAGATCTCCGAGATCGCCCGTGGGCTGAAGTCACTGGCCAAGGAACTGGACGTGCCGGTCATCGCCCTCTCCCAGCTCAACCGCGGAGTCGAAGGGCGCGACAACAAGCGTCCGATGCTCAGTGACATCCGTGAATCCGGTTCGATCGAGGCTGAGGCCGACATGGTCATGTTCATCTACCGGGACGAGTACTACAAGCGGAAGGAGCACGGCGTGATGGAGCGCTTCAACCCAGACGCGGCGGAAGTTGCCGAACTCTTGATCGCCAAACACCGAAACGGCCCGACCGGGACAGTCCTCCTGGGCTTCCAGCCCGCCTACACGAAGTTCACGTTGTTGGACGAAGGCAGCAAGGAAGAATATTCCCGCCGGTCGAAGAGCGTGGACGACTAGGCTAGCGGAACGTCTGCGCCAGCTTGAGGACGGTCTGCTCAAGAGTGTCGGTCGCCGAGACCGACGCACGCCGCCCCTTGATCCTTGCGTCGCAGTCCACAACAAGTTCCATCGCCCGCGTCAGTTGCTCGTAATTGGTCCGCCGGGCCGCCTGGACGATCTTGCGGCGGAGCCAGTCCCGCTCATCGGCAAGGTTGGGTTTCTTCGGAAGCAGGGCGAGGACGTCCACCGGCGGGTTGTCGGGGTGCACGTTGCGCTCGACAAAGAGCCGCGCCTGCCACATGAGCCTGAACTGGCGGGAAAGGGTGGGAAAGACCCGGCCGAACGTCTCCCCCTCGATCTTGTCCCCCTTGCCCGTCAACGTGCGCAGCTGGACCAAGGCGGCTCCGGGGTGTCCGGCAACGACGGCGTCGAGGAGCTTGTAGACGTTGTAGTCCTGGTCTGGCACGACGCACGCCTCGACGTCGCGGTCGGTGATCTTCGCTTCGTCACCGACGTAGAGCACGAGCTTGTCCAGTTCGCCGTAAGCGATGTTGACTTTGCCGCCCAGCATCTCCAGGAGGAGGGACGCCGTGTCTCGGCCCAGGGCCTTTCCGGCCAGCTTGGCCCGCTCTCGAAGTGCGTCCACAGCCTTGTCGCCGGTAAGCGGCTCAAAGGTGTGGACGCCACCCTTGACTTCCTTCACCACCTTAGCCCAACGGGCCACGATACGCCCCAACCGGTCGGTGTCACCGGTCTCGTCGTCGGCGACTAAGACTAGGCGGCCTGATTCCGGGACTTCCTTCAAGACTTGGGCCAGGTTTGGATGGTCGTCCGGGTCGACCCGGGCGACATTGCGCACGACCACCACCCTGAGTTCGGCCAAGAAGGGCACGGAACAGGCGGCGGCGACCCAATCGCCCGGCGGTCGGGCGTCAGCGGCGAGCGACTCGTTGTCGAAACCCTCGTCCGTGGCCCCCATCGCCGCCTCAAGGGCGTCAAGGGCCTTGCGACGGGCGTCGCTGTCGGTGCCCGACAACAGAACGACCCGGTCCTTCGCCGCCTTCACGGGGTCGAATTCAGCCATTCGACCTGCCCTTGCGCGGGAGAGAAGCACGGAACCCTCTGACCTGGCTTTGCATGTCTTTGACGGCCGCAGCGTCCACGCTGACACCACTGAACATCAGGCGCTCGAAGCGGTCGGCCAAGTCGGCTGCTGCCGTCGAGGACTGGCCAAGTTCTGTCATATGCGAGGCGACGTACGCTCGGATGGTCTGGGAAAACCGCCTGGGCCGGCCGACGACGCGTTCCATGGATTTCTGAAACTCATTTTGGGCCCAAACCAGCCGGACCATGTTGGGGTCGCCACGGAGCGACGCTTGCCGGGCGGCGGCAAGGAACCAGGCCCACATGAAGACGGGCACCGCCAAGCACGCCGTCGCCAGCGCGATCAAGACAGCCTTGCCGACCGGCTTCTCGTACCAGGGGGTCTGGTCGCTTTCGTTCTGACCTGCCTCACCGACGGTGGGGGCCCCCTCGGTCGGGTCGAACACCACCCATCCGTGACCTTCGAAGTAGATCTCGCACCACGCGTGGGCGTCCTTGGCCCTCACGTCGTAATAGCCCTCGGCGTCCGTCTTGGCGTCGGGCGCATAACCAATCGTGTACCGGGAGGGAAGTCCGACGGCCCTGGCGCAGAGAGCCATCGCGCTGGCAAAACTGTCGCAATAGCCTTCCTTCTTTTCAAAGAGGAACCACTCGACGGGGTCTCGGTCGGCCGGACAGGGAGGGACCTGCGTGTTGTACTTTGTGGTGCTCTCGATGGCCCGCTTGATCGCCATGGCCTTCTGGTAGGGGTCGGACAGGCCTTCGGTGGCCTGGGCGGCGAAGGCACGGACTTTGGCCGGCGCGCTGTTCGCCGAAGCGAGCACGCTGCCTAGGCTTCGGATCACCTCTGGAAGTTGGTTGGACTTGCCCGGGCCGGGTGCACCGTCAACCTGCACGACATAGGAGACCGAGTCCCCGCTGCCCATCGGCACCTTGTACGCGGCACCGTCGTAGCGGACCCTGACGAAGGCGTTGCCGTCTCCCGCGACGCCGACGATCGGCCCGGGAGCAGGCAGGTATGAGTCGAGGGGACCGGCAGGCCGCAAGGTCACCAAGACCTCCTTTGGCGCGGCGAACTTTTCAAACGGTGACACCCGCCCTGGGATCAGGGTGTACGTCCCGTCGTCAGCACGGTCGACCGGCCCAGAGTTGATGGACAGGTCAAAGTCGGGGTTGAGCGTGTCAAACGGCTCGACCCAGCCGGGCGACCGATAGGTGGCGTACGAACGCGTGCGCAAGTACCTCGCCTCGTCCATCTTGATCTTGAACTCCAAGGCGTCGCTCAAGTTGACCGGGCCGTTACTGATGCGGACGTCCACTGGGGCCACCGTCGGGGCGGCGGGCACGAAGCTGGCCCGATGCTGGGGCAGGTTCACCCTCACCTGGCCAGACACGCTTTGCAGCGAGACCTGGAGCAATGGGCCCGCGACCAGCGAGAACATGACGATCACACCGGCCGAGGCAAAGGCCCATTCCGGCCCGGCGACCCACTTCCAGGCGTCGCGTCTCAGGAGGTCGGTGTCCGCTCCCAGCTTCTCGGCCCGTTCGGACATGGAGCGCAGGAAGATCCGCGAGTAGAGGACCGCCGTGCAGACCAGGAACGCAAAGAAGAGGGCGGTGGCCGGCTTATAGACGTCGAACGTCCCCACCAGGCCAAACATGGCGATGCACGGCAGGCTGAGAAAGAGGAGCGTCCCATCGCGCCACGCGGCGAACCCCGAAAAGATGACAAGCAACGACAGGCCACAACCGGCGATCAACTCGATGGGGAAGCCGTCCTCGGGCAACATCCGGTTGATGGGAAGGACAAAGAAGACCGCCGTCAAGCCGAACAACGCGGCGAACCACCCGTCGTACTCAATGATCTTGCTCTTGGCAAAGGCCCGGCTGAGCAGACTGCCGACCATGACGCTGAAGACCGACATGCCCGCCAAGGTCATCCCCAAGACCGGCTTGGCGACGCTGATGCCCAAGGAATAGGTGGCGAAGACGCAACCCACGAGGGCGAGGACATGGTCCAGAAGCCCGCGTTGCAATCCGGCCTTCGTCATCCGATCCTCTCCACACGAGGCACGGTGACGACGACGGCTCCAGCCGTCTCAAGTGCGTCCACATAACGTGGGTCGGTCGCCGGTTTCTGGCCAGGAGGGAGCCGGCCATACTCAGACGGGTCGTAAACCAGGACGCTGACCTGGATGTCGGACCAACCGGAGACGACTTCCGGAAGAAGCGGGTCTTGGACACCGACAAAGGCGACGACCGTCTCGCCCGGACGGGCCACCCGGTGCGCCGCCGCGACGTCCTCGGCCAGTGACTCGCGAGCGGTCGGCTGGATGTCGGTCAACACCTCGCGAATAGCCCGCTCCCGTGCCTCGGCATGTCCGGACGCGGCGTCAGGCGTCTCTTGGAGCGGGAAGAGGACGGTGGCACCCTTCTTGGCGTAGTCGACGGCCAAGAACAGGGCGTGCCCGCACATCGCCTCAAAGGTCGAGGTCTGTTCGTCGCCGATGTCGGTGCCTTCTTGCCGCTGCAGTACGAAGTGGATCGTCAAGCCCGACCCAGTCTCGAACTCCTTGACCATGAGCCGCCCGCGCTTGGCACTGCTGCGCCAGTGGATATAGCGCAAGGGGTCTCCCGACGCAAACTCACGAACCCCCCGAGGGTCAAGGCCCGCGCCTCGCGTCCGGCCGCTCTCGATGTCGCTGGCCCCCCATCCAAGGCGTGGCTTGATGTCTTCATTGAAGGGGAGTGGGGTCGGATACACCGTCAACTCGACAGCTTCGGTCTGGTACATCTTCTCGGTCGCGACCAAGCCCAACGCGTCGGTACCGGCGACGACCAACTTGTCCCAGCGATACCGGCCACGGCGCATCGGGCGGAACTGGTAGCGGGTCTTGATCGGCTGGTCAAAGCTGGGGGCCACGGGCAGGCTCGGCGTCATGTCGGCCGTCACCAGACGCTTAGGCAGCTGGTCGATGACATGGACCAGGGGCCGTTTGAGTTGGCGCTCGCTCCACACCACGATTTCGACCGTCACCATCTCGCCGACCTTGACGGCCGGGGCGGTATACCGCTCAAAGCGCAGATACCGGACGGCGAGCATCGCCTGGATCCGCGACGCGGCAAGGGTGGCGATGACCGCCGCCGCCATGTAGAAGAGGGCCGTGGAATTGACCAAGACGGCCATGACGATCAGGAAGATCGACGACCACGAGAGAGCGATGGCCGCGTAGCGGTTGATCATCTCGGTCAGCCAACGGGCACAGGAGCGGGAACTGTCTCGAGAAGTTGGTTGATGATGTCGTCGCCGTTCAAACCCTTGGCGCGGATCTCGCCTCGGACGATGATCCGGTGCCCCAAGACAAGGCTGGCGACCGCCTTCACGTCGTCGGGTCGCACGTACTTCTCACCCTTAGTCGCCGCGCGGGCCTGGGCCGCGTGCATCAGGTAAAGGGAACCCCGTGGTGAGGCGCCGAGAAGTAGTTGGCTGGTCTCGCGCGTCGCCCGGACGATGTCGACGATGTAGTCTCGGACGGAGTCGTGGACGAACACCTCGCGGCAAGCTTCCTGGGCTTCCTTGAGGGTCTCCAGGCTCGCGATCTGTCCCAGGCTGTCGACCGGGTGGGCCGTCTGCTGTTGGCGGAGGATGTCCGACTCGTTTTCCCTGCTCGGATAGCCAATGGCGACGCGGGCGAAGAACCGGTCGAGTTGAGCCTCGGGCAAGGGGTATGTCCCGGTCATCTCGACGTTGTTCTGGGTCGCGAGGACAAAGAACGGGTCAGGCAACTTGTGGGTCACGCCGTCACTGGAGACCTGGTGCTCCTCCATCGCCTCCAGCAACGCCGCCTGGGTCTTGGGGGTGGCCCGGTTGACCTCGTCCACGAGGACGACGTTCGCGAACAGAGGGCCGTTGCGGAACTCAAACTCCTGGGTGCTTTGGTTAAAGATTGAGGAGCCCGTGATGTCACTGGGTAGGAGGTCAGGCGTGAATTGAATGCGCCGGAAATCGCCACCGATCGTCCTGGCGACCGCCTTGGCCAATGTCGTCTTCCCGACACCGGGGACGTCCTCGATCAGGACGTGGCCACCGCAGAGCAAAGCGAGGACGGTGTCCTCGACGGTCTCTCGCTTTCCAACGATCGCCCTGCCGATCTCCTCGGTCATGCGTCCAGACAATTGGGCAACATCAGCTTGGTTCAAAACATCCCTCACAGACGAAATTACCAGTCGTTACCGCAAGTTCCCCCTTTGGCGCGGCACAAAAGAAAGACGACGGGTACATTCCCCTACGTCACAGCATGCGATGCGTCGTCGGAGTCGATTTGGGCGGGACCAACGTCCGGGCCCAAGCCCTATATGAGGACGGGAGCCCGGCGGGAGCCCGCTTTGAGAACGAGTCCTTGGCGCAACAGGGGACAGAACGGATCCTCGACCAGGTTTCGTTGACGATCAAGCAGGCCGTGGCGGCCTCGGCCACCGCCCCGTTGGGAGTCGGCATGGCGATTCCCGGCCACATCGACGACGCCGCCGGCGTCGTCCGCTGGGCCCCCAACTTCGGCGAGACGGTGGACGGCGTCTTCCACTATTGGCAAAACGTGCCGATGAAAGCCGATCTCCAGGCCCGCACCGGTTCGCGGATCACCATGGCTAACGACGCCAACTCGGCGGCCATGGGCGAGTACATGTTCGGCACCGGGGAAGGGAAGGCCAATTGCTTGGTCATGCTCACCCTGGGGACGGGCATCGGCGGTGGGGTCGTCCTCGGGCCGAGAAGCGTGCAGGGGCCCGCCTCCGGGCCGCTCTTGCTCGTCGGCGGCAACATGGGCGGCGCAGAATTGGGGCACACGATCGTCATGCGGGGCGGGCTCGACTGCAATGCCGGGTCTTACGGGGCCGTCGAGGCCTATTGTCAGCGTGACGGCATCATCCGGAGGGCGACGCACAAGCTCCGACGCGGCCGCAAGTCATTGCTCACTGACCTTGTCGAAGGAGACCTGGCCAGGGTGACGCCAAAGCTGCTCAGTCAAGCCGCCGCCGAAGGGGACGCCCTGGCCCTCGAGGTCTGGCGGGAATATGGCGAATGGTTGGGTGTCGCCGTCGCCAACTTCATCAACATCTTCGCCCCGGACGTCCTGGCCGTCGGCGGTCAGGTGGCCAAGGCACATCCCTATTTCCTTGACGCCCTCAAAGGCGAGGCCCGCAACAGCGCGATCCCGTCACTCTTCGACGACTGCTCCGTCGTCGTCGCCCGGCACATGGAAGACGCCGGGCTTCTCGGCGGGGCGGCCCTGGCCCTCCAGTCCCTGCGCTAGCACTCCAGGTATCCTCTCCCCCGCGAGCAGGCTGGCAAATGACCGAAGTGATCATGCCCAAGATGGGCGACGGAATGGAGGAGGGCACCCTCCTGGAATGGCTGAAGAAGGACGGCGACACCGTCAAGTCCGGTGAGGTCATCGGCACGATCCAGACGGACAAGGCCACATTAGAACTGGAGAGCCCGGGCGCAGGCACGTTGACCGGCATCCTGATCGCACCGGGGGAGACCGTCCCGGTAGGCCGCCCGATCGCGGCGATCGTCAAGGCGGGAGAGTCCGTTCCGGCCGGATGGGGAAGCGGCTCCGCCGCGACACCTGCGCCGCAGGCCGCTGCCGCGGCCGCGACACCGGCGCCGTCCGTCGCGAGCGCGCCTGCTGCCCCGAGCGGTGTGACCGACCGGGTCAAGGCAAGCCCCTTGGCCAAGCGGATCGCTTCTGAGGCCGGTGTGCCTCTGGCAGGCATCACGGGCACCGGTCCGGGAGGTCGGATCGTGGAAAAGGACGTCCGTGCGGCGATCGCCGGCGGGGTCAAGTTGCCGTCCGCACCGGCTGCGGTCGCCGCCACGGCCGAGGACCAGGTCGTCAAGCTCAACCGTCTGCGTCAGATCACCGCCCAGCGCACCCAGGCGTCAAAGCAGCAAGTCCCTCACTTTTATGTCCGAGTGGAGGTCGACCTTGAAAAGATCAACGCTGTCCGAGAAGCCTTCAAGGAAGAAGAGGCGGGCAAGATCAGCGTCAACGACTTTGTCATCCGGGCGTGTGCCCTGGCCCTCCGTGACATGCCGGTCGTCAACAGCACTTACCAGGGCGACCACCTCTTGCAGTACGGGGCGGTGAACATTGGTATGGCGGTGGCTCTGGACGACGGGTTGACCGTCCCGGTCATGAAAAACGCCGACCAAATGACCCTGCGGCAAATTTCTGCGGCCAGCCGCACGCTGGCAGGCAAAGCCAGGGAGAACAAGCTCGGCCCGGACGAACTGAGCGGATCGACGTTCAGCGTCAGCAACATGGGCATGCTGGACGTCGACGACTTTCTCGCGATCATCAACACGCCGAACGCGGCCATCGTCGCCATCGGGACGGCCAAGCGCGTCGTCGTGGTGACCGAGGACGACGAGTTTGAGGCTCGCTGGAAGATGAACATCAGCGGCTCATTCGACCACCGCGTCGTGGACGGGGCAGTCGGGGCCAAGTTTATGAACGTCGTCCGCGAGTACCTTGAGAACCCGACGCGCTTGCTGAGCTGATCAGGGGGCGCTCCTCGGGGCGCCCGTCAGTCCTTATCAAGCAACGCGGCCCGGAGTTCGTCTGCCCGGGCGACGGGGACCAGCGCGACCAGCATGTCACCGGCCGTCAAGACGGTGTCACCGCTGACGTTCATACCGTTACCGTCTCGGACCAGGTAGACCAAAAACGTCCCCGAGGGCAGGGAGATGTCACGGACCGCCTTGTTCGCCCACGGCGACCGATGGCTGAGGATGCTCTCCACGACCTCGACGTGGCCACGGTGGAGATGGCCGACGGCGATCAGTTCGTCAGACGAAATCTGCTGGTCGATGAGGCTAAAAATGATGCCTGTGGCGCTGACGGTGTCGTCAATGCCGATGTCGCGGAAGATCTGCTCGTGATTGGGGTCGTTGACCCGGGCGACGACACGTTTGACCTTCCAGACCTCTTTGGCTAACTGGCAGACGACGAGGTTGTCTTCGTCTTCGCCGGTGACGGCCACGACCACGTCCGCACGGCTAAACCCCGCCGCCTTTTGCGAAAGGAGTTCGCAACCGTCACCGTGCATGACTGATTCTTCGCCCAAGTGGTTGCCCAGCTTTTGGGCCATCCGGGCGTCTTTCTCCATGAGCAGGACTTCGTGGCCCCGCGCTGTCAACCGCTTCGCCAACTGAAGCCCGACGTTGCCGCCTCCGACAAGGATGAGATACATCTGCTTAGATCCCCATCTCCTCGACGAGGACGTTGTAGGAGTCGATCGGCTTGTACTCGTCGCCCATCAACCAGTCGCGGCACATGCCGGCGAGAAGCGCCGCCGCGTTGATACAAAAGAGGCCAAGCTTGCGGTACGCCTCCGCCCTCTGGGGGTCGGCGACCTTGACGGCGACGCGCTGCACTCCGAAATTGCGTTGGACGATCTGGGCCGCCATGATGTTGGTGTTGTCACCCCGGGTGACGGCAAAGAAAGCGTCGCAGGAACGGACGTTGGCCTTTTCGAGAATGTCAATGTCCAGGCCACTGCCCAGAACGATACGGCACGGGTAAGTCTTGCCAAGCCGCCGCAGGGCTTCGGGGTTGCGCTCGATCAGGGTGACCGAGTGGCCGCGAGTACTGAGCTGGAGGGCCAAAGTGGCCCCGGTGCGGCCGCAACCAAGGATCACGACGTTCATTGCGCAACCGGCTTTATACCCCTTGGGGCGTGAAGGCCCGGGCAACCGCTTCGGCGTCCGCGCCTTCCACGTAAAACGCGGCGGTGCCGCTTCCGGCCCATTGGCCGACCCGGGCGGCGAGGACGTTCCAGCCCTGCCGGGAGATCGTGCGGCAGACGCGGTAGGGCATACCGCGGCCGCGAGGAGCGCGCACCTCGATGATGCCCGGTGAGGAGTCCACGTAAGAGACAGTCAAGAATTCTTGGCGACGCTCGGGGTCCTTTCCCCGGCCGCGCAAGACTTCTTCCGGAGACTTGGCCCCCGACAACACTGCGTTCAAGGCGGCCTGCACAGAGGCGGCGACATGGCGCCCGACCGCCCGGCCGCCCGAACTGACGGTGAACATATCGACCGCCGTCGGTGGGACGACGGAAGTTGTGGAAGCTCGCAATCCCACCAGGCTCAGGTCGAAGGCATAAAGGACGGCAAGGATGGCCTGGAGGAGCCCGGGCCGGTCGGCACAGACCACCGAGACGTCGGTGACGCCAAGGTCGACCAGATCGTCCCACAAGACCTGAGGTTCGCCGCCCGCACTGGCCTCGGCGGCCCAGAAGTGTTGGTTCACCATCGCGGGGGCCGTGCTCAAGACATAGTGCGGCGGCAGGCTGTCGAGAAACGCGGCCAATCGTTCACGGGGGACTTCTTCTGCTTGGAGGTGCCGAAGGATCCGGCGCCGGGCGGCGGTCTCGTCGGGCCGGACTCCCGACTCGGCGGCCAGGGCTTGGGCCGTCCGGGCATGGAGTTCGAGCAGGAACGTTTCCTGCACCGGCGACCAAAGGCTCTCGTTGACCGACGCCATATCGACGAAGGTCAAGAGGGTCAGGCAGTCGAGCCGTTCGCGGTCGCCTACGACCTTGGCGAACTCCAATGCGGTGTCCGGATGCATGACGTCGCGCAAGCGGATGAACCGGCTCATCGTCAGGTGCTCTTGGACAAGCCAGGCGACCAAGTCAGTGATGCGCGGCTCCAACGACCACCGCGCGCCGACGGCCCGGGCCACTTCGGCCCCGACCAGGCTGTGCGGACGGCTGGGGTCGGCCTTGCCCACGTCATGAAGGAGGATGGCGAGGTGAAGCGGCCCGTCCTCGTCGATCCCCGCCTTGATGATGCCAAGAGGGGAGTCGGGCGGAGTGGCTTCCAGGCGGCGGAGAGCACGCAAAGTGTGCTCGAAGACGGTGTACTGGTGGCTCGGGTCGTCCGGCGCCATGGTCCGGCATGCCGTCAACTCGGGCAACAGTATCTGGAGGAGGCCGGCCCGGTCCAAGTTCCGGACCGTCGCCTCACCACCGGAGACGGCGGCGAGCGCCTCGGGCCCGGCGCCGGGCTCGGCCGCCGTCGTGAGTTCAGAGACCGTCAAGCCGAGTTTGGTCGCCAAGTGCAGTCCAAACGCCGCTTTGCCCGCCGAGGAACCGGGGACGACTTTGGCCTCGCCCCTCACCGCGACGACCGCGTCGTTAAGGCGGTACCGCTCCTCAAGCAACCGGTCGAGGGTGGTCAAGTAGGTCTGGTGGTTGGCCACCATCGCCTCGGCCAATGACGAAGCGAACTCGCGGGGAGGCACACCCGTCCTTTCCGCGACGTCGCCCGCCCGGACGCGGGTGAACGCGTCGAAGAGTCGGCCCGTGGCCAAGTGGAGGAGGATGCGGGCACGGAGGACGGCGGCGTAGCTTTCGGTCGGCGGAGCCTGACGTTCGCCGAGCGCGACGGCGATCCAGTTGGCGGTCAAGAAGCTCCGTAGCCCGCCGGCCCCGAACTTGAGGTCTGGCTCGACGACCAAGGGGGTCTCGTGGGTCTTGGCCATGTCGCGGCGCCGCTCACGGATCTTGCTCAAGATGAAGTCGGCCGTGGGTAGACCTCGGTAGACGGCGGCAAGCAGGGATTCCAGGGCCTCCGGGCTCCCCGCGACGAGCCGCCCGTCGAAAATGCCGCTCAGGATCGTCGCGTCATATCCGGGCACGTCGGAGACAAGCCGGTACGAGTAGCCGACTTTGAGGCCAAGACCCTGGTGGATGGCGTCCGAAGTCGTCCGGAAGAGCCACCGGACCGCCTCGGACAACTCCGGGCTGCCTTCTTCCAGAGGTACCAAAGCGAGGTCGATGTCGCTGAAGGGACACAACTCGGTCCGGCCGTACCCTCCCGTCGCGACCAAGGCGAGGGGTGGCAGGTCGGGGTGGGACTCTTGCATGAAGCCGAAGAGCTTCGCCAGGAGGTTGTCGGCCACCGACGTGTGGCGACGGCACCAAGCGAGGGAATCAGGGACGTCCCCCGCCGATTCAAAGAGCCGTGTCCGCGCTTCGCGGGCGATGGCGACGGCTTCTTCGATGCGGCGCTCCATGGGTACCAGGCCCAAGGGTGGACCAACCGGCCCACGTTTGTCCAGTCGGCCAACCTAGTCGAGGACCGTCCCTGACTGGATGACATGCCGTAACCGGGTGTCCCACGCCAATCCGACGGGAGTCAGGACCACGGCGAAGACCAACCCGGCGACAAGGGAAGTGAGCCCAAACCGGCCAAGCGCCCGGGCCCCGACCAGGGCCGGAGCCCGTCGCCGGACAAACGCGAAGACCTGGGCTGCCACGAGGACGAGTGAGAGCCAGAAGAGGGCGGTCCCCCGGGCGACACCCATGATGACCTCTGCGTCGTTGACAAGTGCTGTCTGGTCGTGCAGAGACGGGAGGCCGGGGTCGGCAAGCCCGACGAGGAGGCTGACCGAGGCGACGAAGAGGACGGCCAAGACCGTCACGACGCCGGGGAACAGGCGTCCCAGTTCGGCAGGTTCGCCACGCCATATCCGGTCTCGGACGACTCCGAAGCCACCCCAAACGACCGCTGCCCACAGGGAAGGGAACACCAACCTGGTCGCCGCGAAGACTGCCACCGCCAGGCATCCCCCGATCACCGCACACCAAGGCAGGGCAAAGACGGCCCGGGCACGTCCCGAGGCAGCCAGGAGACTTCCCACGCCGAAGAGTAGGGCTCCGGCCACGCCCGCGACCAACGCTCCGCCCGCCAGCCGTCCGGCCAAGAGCGCCTCCAGAGCAAACCTCTCCTGCCTGCGGCTGCTCAAGTCGGAGTCGGCCAAAGCTTCGGACAGCACCCGGTACTGACCTGCGGAGAGTTGCGTCCGGGCCGTGTCGAGAACCTGCGGCGCTTTGCCGTGCCGCAGGGCCGCCTCCATACCCTCTCTGAAGGCCGCTTTGGCGGCGTAACGCTCACTGGCCCGCCAGCCGGTCACCCCGATCTGGACGGTCTCCCATCTCGCCCCGTCCTCGCCCGGTTTGTCCAGTGACAGCCGGTTGACGTAGCCCAAGAATGCCTGGGCGAACCCAGGACCAAGGGCAGCGTCACGGCGGTAGAGGTCCCAGGCCGAGTCGTCTCCGGAGGCGGGGGGCGGGGCCACGTCGTCCCATTTGGACCGTGTGGAGGCTTCGTGCCATGCCCTTTCGGCGGCCTCCTGGTTGTCTAGCCGGTCTTGCGACCAGGCCTCCAGCACCGGCCAAACCGCGTTTTGGCGTTCGACATCTCCCATCCTTTGAGCGGCCTCGGCGATCGTCAGCAGGTCGTCGGTGGACCGCTGACCCGGTGCAAACGCCTTCTCGTAGATGAAGAGGCGCTGTTGTGCCTCACCACTCGGCAGAGCTCCTGCCAGGACACTTGAGGGCCGGGGCATCAAGGGCCGCAAGAGAAAGGGCCTTGTCGCCGGATGCAGGTTCAGCACGGCCAGCGCACCCGCCAAGGCGCCGACCAACGCCTGCTGGGGACGGTTCATCGACCGGCGGCGAAGGTCTGGGATTCCGAAGGCGAGGCGGTGGACGGAACGGCGACGAGTTGCAGGAACGTCATCAGGGCCAAGGCAGCCAAGGTCGCCGCCAAGATGCCTGGGACCCAGTGGGAAAACTTTCGGTGGCTTGCCGCCAAGCGGTGCCGCCGGAGGACGGCGGCGTCAAAATCGGCCGACACCTCGACCTCATCGACGGCGGCCATGCGTAAGGCCCCCATCGCCTGGTCCATCGTCACCTCCGGGCTGTCCGCCGAGTCGGCCCTTGCCGACGCAAAGGTCTGTTCGAAGTTCAACGCCCCCCCCTGGTCGCCTGGCACCACAAGACCCGGAACCGTTCTCGGGCGGTGTGGAGGCGAGACCGCACTGTGCCGACCGGAACCCCCATGGCCTCGGCGACCTCGTCGTAACTCAGCTGCTCCATCTCGCGCAAGACAAGGGTCGTGCGGAGGTCGGCCGGGAGCCGGTCGAGGAGACGCTCGACAAGGACCCGGGTCTCGATGTTCTCGGCGGGTCCCTCAGCGGCACATTCAAACTCGACCGTGTCCGCCCTCCGGCTGCGGAGCTTGTCCATGCACATCCGTACGCAAATCCGGTACAGATAGCCACTGAAGGCGCTGTCGTCGCGCAGCCGGTGGAGTTCGCGAAAGGCCTTGAGGAAGGCTTCTTGGGCGACGTCCTCGGCCTCGTGCGAGTCGCGCAACACGTTGGCAGCGACACGGATGATGCGCTTCCGATGGCGGGCGACGATCGAGTCCATGGCCCGCTCATCGCCCTGACGGCACCGGGCCAACCACGCGGCCTCGTCGGACCGAAGGTCTGCTCGGCTTTCCAGCGTCTGCGTCTCGGGCATGGTCACGCTCGACAGCATGATACACCCGTAAGACTGTTTTGGGACGCGAGAAAGTTCGGGCCGGTAGACTCGTCTCTTCGATACGGATGCTCTTTCCAACAACTCTGCCGGCTGAGGTGTGGACCGCCGTCGCCGCGCGGGCGTCCGTGGCCAGACAGGATCCCGTGCGCCAGAGCGTGGCCCTGCCTGGAGAAATGACCGTCGAGTTCGACAGTTCCAGTCGGGACGAAAAGGACGGGACGGTCCGGATGAAGGGAAACGTCGTCGCCCGCTACGACCTGACGACAGTCCGGTGCGATGAAATGGTCCTTACGCCAGGCGAGCACAAGGGCAGGGTCGTCGGCGAAGCAAAGCTCGACGACCCCGAGGGCAACGTCGCTTGCCGTGACCTAGAGTTCAACTGGAAGGACAAGACCGGTTCAGCGCAAGCGGTCACCTTAATAGCCGGGGGAGTCCGGATCGCCGCAGACTCGTTGACGATCACTCCCAAGAAGTGGGTCATCAGGAAAGCAGTCGGCACGGTCAGCCGGCTCAAGCACCCGCCCTATCGGTTTTGGGCCGAAACCGTGGATCTGGTGCCAGGCGACCAGGGGACGGCCCACCGGGTCTTCCTTGAGTTCTTCGGCAAGAAGTTCGGGCCCCTCGCCAACGTCGACTTCAACCTCGACCGTCGTGTCACCGGGTTCAAAATGCCCAACCTCACCAACAAACGGGGAGCAGGGTTTGGTGTCGCTTGGGACAGTTCGGTGCTCCTGACCGACAAGTCATCGCTGGGCGCGACGATCAACATGTTCCCCCGGTTGAGCCCGGAGTATCTCTTTCAGTACAGCTACAGCCCCCTTGACCCCAACTCCTCACCGTTCAGCATTGCGCCCCGAAGCGAGCTGACCGAGTACTTCGGTGACGGCTGGTTCGACTCGATCGTCATCAAGACGCCCGAAGAAGAGACCGAGACCATCGGCCAGCAAAGGAAGGCGGTGGGCGTGTCAGTCCGGGTCAACCAAGACACCTTCGCCCGCAATCCCGACGCGCTGAACGTCACGCAACCGCTGGACCTCGCGGTGGAGGCAGGAGGCACGCACCGAGGTTGGGGCTATCTGGGAACGGGCCACCTGCAAAGGGTCAGGGAAGACCGGGAAGACCCGTGGGTGGACCGGCTTGTCTTCCAGGGGACACTGAAACCACCGAGCCTGCAACTGGGCCGCCTCAGCTTCAGCTCGCGGCTCGATGCCGTCACGACGACGAGCAACCGAGGTCTGTTCGCCTTTGGTCGCGTCGAAACCGGCCTCGTCTACTCGCCCCTAGAGGGCGTCAACATCGGCGCAGGCGTCGGCTTTGGGGCGTCGGCGGGCGAGCCCGACTTTGCCTTTGACCGCGTGCCCTACGATAAATCATTGTTGGGCCGCGTCGATTACCGACGCGGCCCGTTCACCGTCCGCTTCCTGTGGAAGTGGGACCTGGAGACCAGGCGGCTTTATGACCGAGAGTACGAGTTGGCCCTAGTGGCCGACGGGTTCGAGCCGTTCATCACGTCCCGGAGTTTCCCGTCGGACTTCCGGGTCGGTGTCCGGTTCCGCCTCGACGCCTTGACCGACCACCTGAGCAAGCGGCAAGTGAAGCGTCGGGACTCGGACACGCCCGAGACACAAGTCCGCTAAGCAGCCCGTTCGTCGAGTTCGTCTCGGAAGCTGAAGCCAAAGACCCGGTCGAGCCGCACCTCACCGACATCGGTGATCATGCATGGCCCGTACAGCGGCACAAAGCCGACGTCGAATACCTCGGCGGTCTTGGTGTATTCCTTGCCGCTGCGGTCGGTGAACGTGATGTCGACGATGTGGCCGATGAGGGTCTTGGCTTCCGAAATCAACATGGATTTGTCTTCCTATCCGAAGTACAGCCCGGGCCCCGTCGCCCCAGCCGCAAGGGGGTTGTTCCGCGCCCATTGGCCCGCCGCCACAGTAAGGATGACGGAACGTCCTGATCCTCGTCGGAACACGAGTGGTGGGTGTATGATCCGGGGGTATGGCGTACCGTGTCTCGTTCGAGGTGTGCCGCGATTTTCCGCGGTCCTCGAGCCTTGAGTGGATGCTCGCCAACGGCCGCGGCGGCTTCTCCATGGGGACGGTCTCCGGGGCGAACACGCGCCGCTACCACGGCCACCTTGTCGCCGCGGTCAGCCCCCCGGCCCAGCGGATGGTCTTGCTGGACAACATCGAGGCCTATGTCACCCACCGGGGCGAGTCCGTGGGCATCTCGACCAACCAATATGTGGGGGCGGTCCACCCCTTGGGCTACCAAAAGCTCGCGTCATTCGAAGCCGGCGCGTCTGTACGCTGGGAATGGGACTTGGACGGCCAACGCTTCCGCAAGACATTGGTCAGCCACCCCGGCGTGGACGCCTGCACCGTCGTCTACGAGAACCTCGGCCCCGAGACCGTCCAGCTGACCCTTCGCCCGCTTGTCTGCCACAAGTTCTATCACGACAACTTCCGTGTCGCAGACTTCTACCCCGAGTTCATGGTCTTTCCTGACGAGCGGACGGTCCTCTCCCACCAGGGAGTCGTCCTCAGCCTGGAACACCCGGGCGCAGAACGCACCCCGACCACGGGCTGGTACTACCGCTTTGAGCACATCCGGGAGCACGAGCGGGGACTCGACGGTATCGACGACTTGTTCTGCCCCTGCGAGCTCCGCTATGTCCTGCCCGTCGGAGAAAAGGCGGTCCTTGTCGCCGCGACCGAAGAAGGAGTCGCGCCACTTGAGCCCCTATGCGTCCCAGATAGCCCACGTACCGTCAGGGAGCAGTTGGAAGACTCAGCACACCTCTTCACGGTCCGGACGGCAGACCGGTCGAGCGTGATCGCGGGTTACCCATGGTTCACCGACTGGGGCCGTGACACGATGATCGCCCTCCCCGGACTCTGCTTGACCACAGGCCGATTTGAAGAGGCGCGCAACATCCTTGCCAGCTATGCCAGCCAGATGCGCCAAGGGCTCGTCCCGAACCGGTTCGTCGAGATGGGTGAGACGCCGGAATACAACACCGTCGACGCGACTTTGTGGTTCGCAAACGCGATCTATTTGACTTTGTCGGCGGAGTGGGACGACGGGTTCGCCGCCCAGGCTTCGGCATGGCTCCGAGAGATCCTTGCCTGGCACCAGAAGGGCACGAGGTACGGAATCGCCGTCGACCCCGCCGACGGGTTGGTCACCCAGGGTGAACCGGGAGTGCAACTGACCTGGATGGACGCGAAGGTCAAAGACTGGGTGGTGACGCCACGCCACGGTAAGCCCGTCGAGATCAACGGCCTGTGGATCAACTTTCTCCGCGGGTCTGCTTGGGTCATGTCACGCTTGGGCCAAGACGCGGCTCCCTTCGAGGACGCGGCAAGCCTTGCCGAAGCTAACTTCGAAGCCAAGTTTTGGCACGAGGGCCGCGGTCACTACCTCGACACCGTCGACCCGGCCGACGCTAGCTTGAGGCCCAACCAGGTGATAGCGATGGCGTTGCCGTTCTCACCGTGCTCGCGCGAGAAAGCGGCGGCCGCGCTCAAAATCTGCCGGGAGCAACTCCTGGTGCCCATGGGTCTGCGCACCCTTGGACCCGGTGAACCGGGATACGTGGCCCGCTATGAAGGGCCAATGGCCCAGCGTGACGCCGCTTACCACCAGGGCACGGCTTGGCCGTGGTTGCTGGGAAGCTACGCCACCGCGACGATCAAGTGGACCGGCGACCGGGAGCACGCTCAAGCCGCATTGGCCCAGGTCGCGGGCATGCTGGAGGAATACGGCCTAGGCGGCGTCGCCGAGGTCTACGACGGGGACGCCCCGCACCGCCCTGGTGGATGCCCTTGGCAGGCCTGGAGCACGGCGGAAATCCTGCGGGCGGCGGCCCAAGACGACCTTTGGCCATGAGATTGGTTTTCTTGGAACTCTCGGCGGGGGTGTCCGCGTAGTGGTAGGTGGCTGTACCGTGAAGCGGCTCCGATTGACGAGGGCTGATGGCGGTAACGACAAGCACAGTTCAACACTCCACACCGGCGGGGTCTCTCGCCGGGTTTTTTCTTTTCTGACCGCCCTTTTTGCGGCACGGCCGGGCCGCCCAGTCCGTCTGGAAAGGAGCCCCTCGCGACTCTGAGCCCATGTCCCGACCGTTCGTCCACCTGCACAACCACACCGAGTACAGCTTGCTCGACGGTGCCAACCGGATCCCCGACATGGTCGCCCGGGCCAAAGAGCTGGACATGCCGGCCCTGGCCATCTCCGACCACGGCGTCATGTTCGGGTGCATGGAGTTCTTCTTCGAGTGCCAGAAGAAGGGGGTCAAGCCGATCATCGGCATGGAGGCGTACGTCGCCCCCAACGGGCTCCACAACAAGCAGGGACGGGAGGAAAACCAGACGTACCACCTGCTCCTCCTCGCCAAAAACATGGAGGGCTACAAGAACCTCTGCAAGTTGCACTCCATCGCGGCCCTGCAGGGCTTCTACTACAAGCCACGGATCGACCACGAGGTCCTCGCCGCCCATGCCAAAGGTCTAGTCAGCTCGACCACCTGCCTGGGCAGCGAAGTGAACCGCTACCTGATGGCGGGCGACTACGACAAGGCTCTTCGCACCGCGGCGATGTACAAGGAGATGTTCGACCCGGACTCCTACTTTGTCGAACTGCAGAACCACGGCATCCCCGAACAACTCTTGTGCAACGAGCATCTTGTGAAGATCGCGAAAGAGCTACACCTGCCGCTCATCGCGACCAATGACGCCCACTACCTGTGCAAAGGCGACGCGGAGCCTCACGACGTGCTCTTGTGCATCGGCACGGGAGACCTGAAAGACGACCCCAAAAGGTTGCGCTTCAGCGGCCCGGACTACTACCTGAAGGCCGTCGATGAAATGGCGGCCCTCTTTCCCGATCACCCGGAAGCGATCGAGAACACCTTGATGGTCGCCGAAATGTGCGACGTGCAACTCGGTTCGGCCCGCGCCCTGATGCCCGAGCCGGAGATGGAGCCGGGACACGACCCGTCGAGCTATCTGACCAAGCTGGCCGAGAAGGGGCTGCTCGAGCGGTGTCCCGGTGCTACCGACGAAAGCTGGCAAAGGCTGAACTACGAACTCGGCGTCATTCAAAAAACAGGCTACGAGTCGTACTTCCTGCTTGTCCGCGAGTTTGCCCAGTTCACCCGGGGCCAGGGCATCATGTTCGGCGTCCGAGGGTCGGCGGCCGGGTCGTTGGTGAGCTACGCCCTCGGCATCACCGACGTCAACCCGGTCGAATACGACCTGACTTTCGAGCGGTTCCTCAACCCTGAGCGCGTGTCGATGCCCGATATCGACATGGATTTTGAGGACGCCCGGCGAGACGAGGTGATCCGATGGGTCAGCGACCGGTACGGGCAGGACAGGGTCGCCCAGATCGTCACCTTTGGGACACTTGGCGCCAAGGCCAGCCTGCGCGACGCCGCGCGGGTCATGGGGTTTACCCCCGCCGAGGCGGACAAGGTGGCCAAGACAATCCCCACGGGCCCGGGCTGGAGCATCGCCAAGGCTGAGAAAGAGGTGCCGGAGTTCCGGACCGTCGTCGAGTCGGACGCCCGGTTCCAGCCCTTGGTCGAGACGGCCAAACGCATCGAAGGCCTCGCCCGCCACGCGGGGGTGCACGCGGCCGGGGTCGTCATCAGTCAGGAGCCGCTGGACAACTACATCCCGCTGTACAGGTCGAACGACGGACAGGCAGTCACAGCCTACGAAATGGGGATCCTGGAAAAGATCGGGCTCCTCAAGATGGACTTCTTGGGGCTGTCCAACCTGACCGTCCTTGCCAAGACGGTCGAGAACATCCGGGCGACCCATCCCGACGCTGACGAATCTGCGCACCCGGTCGTCGGGGGCCATCAGGCCATCCCGCTCGACGACGCCGAGACGTTTGAAATGCTGAGCCGGGGCGAGACCGTCGGTGTCTTCCAGCTTGAGTCGGGGGGTATGCGCCGGAACATCATCGAACTGCGGCCCCAAAGCGTCCGGGAACTCGCCGCCATGGTCGCGCTCTACCGGCCCGGCCCGATGGCCCTGATCCCCGAGTTCGTCAACAACAAGCACGGCCGGGCGACGCCCGAATACCTCGACGAGCGGATGAAGCCGATCCTGGAGGAGACCTACGGGATCATCGTCTACCAAGACCAGGTCCTCAAACTTGTCCAGGCCCTCGCCGGTTTCAGCCTCGGCAAAGCGGACATATTGCGCCGCGCCATGGGCAAGAAAGACCTGAAGACGATGGAGTCGATGCAGGGCGAGTTCCGCGATGGCTGCCGGGCGAACGGCGTGGCCGACGAGGTCGCCGACAAGGTCTGGGAACTGCTGCTCCCCTTCGCCGGCTACGCGTTCAACAAGGCCCACGCCGTCTGCTACGCGATCTTGGCTTACCAGACCGCCTACCTCAAGGCGAAATATCCGGTGGAGTACATGGCCGCGCTCCTTGCCGCCTACCGGACGAAGGAAGACCGGGTGACGACATTCGTCGAAGAGTGCCGGCGCCAAAGCATCGGGGTGCTCCCGCCCGACGTCAACAAGTCGCACAAGGACTTTGTGATCGAGCAGGTGGGCAAGCGGCCCGCCATCCGGTTCGGGCTCGGCGCGATCAAGGGCGTCGGCGACGGCTTGGTCGAGATGATCATCGCGGAGCGGAACGAAGAGCCGTTCAGCCACCTGTACGAGTTCTGCGAGCGGATGAGGCCTCATGGCTTGAACAAGGCCGGGCTAGAAGCGTTGATCCGTTCAGGGGCCCTCGACAGCCTCCACAAGAACCGCAACGCCACCCTCCACGTTTTGGAAGGTGCCCTGATGTTCGCCGACGAGGCCGTCAAACGGAAGAACTCGCCGACGGCCAGCCTGTTCGAGGGGTCCGAGGACATGGCCCCGGTCACGTACCCCAATCTGCCGTCTGAGGTGAACGCCCCCAGTCGGAGCGAGCTCCTCAAAATGGAGAAGGAGACGATGGGCATCTACGTCTCCGACCACCCGCTGCGTGGCTATGAGCGGACCCTGGCGACCGAAGCGACCCACACCACAGCCCAGGTCCAAGAGACAGAAGAGCCGATAGCCGTGACGCTAGCCGGCGTGCTGGCCCAGTGCACCAAGACGACAAGTCAAAGGACAGGGACAAGGATCTGCCGGATCACCCTAGAAGACTTCACCGGACAAATGGCCTGCTTTGCCATCGGTGAGACGGTCACCAAGTTCGACAGCCTTCTCACCAAGGACAACGTCGTCGCGATCCGGGGCCGACTGAAGTTCGACGAGCGCCCGGGGATGAGTGAAAAGCGGGCCGAAGTCCAGGTCTTTGAAGTCAAAGAAATCACTGCGCCGGTAAACCTCGACAATATCGACGAGTCGGTCGCGGGCACCGTCTTACTCCGGATTTTCCGTGCGACCAACCGCCAGTTGGCCGAGGTCCGCAAAATTGTCGAGGATAATCCGGGGGACTATGAGGTCGTCGTCCAGGTCGTGGACGTCAAAGGCGGTGAGCCCATCGTCATGCTGCACCGCGTCGCGATGACCGACAATGTCTATAAGGCCCTGCGCCACGCCGTGGATCGTTGCGAGATCGACGTGATCCACCGAAGGCCAAGCGTCCTAGACGAGGCGGGCCAGGCGGAGCAGGGTGTGACTGCTCCGCGTTAAGATGTCGGAAGAACAGGAAAAACTATGTTCAGCGCTGTCACAGTCGCCCTTTGCATGACTCAGATCGCCGCGGGGGTGAAACTCGCCGGCGTGGCCCCGCCGGCACCGACTCCGGCGACGGCGCCCGTGGCCACGGCCACCACCGCAACGTCCACGACCCCGGCGGCCAAGCCCGCCGAGGGGAGTTTCGACTACGACATCGCGAACTTCACCATCCTTCAAGACAAACAAGTCCAGAAGGACCTCGGGATCACCGAGGAGGTGCGGGCCAAGCTGAACAAGCATGCCGAATGGTTCAACGGTGAACTCAAGGTACTCGACGCCGCGTTCAAGAAGGTGCGCGAAAGCAACCCCAAGGCGCAACCGCCGAACGACAAGGTCGTCCCCCTCCAGAAGGAACTCAAGAAGCGGGTCTTCGCCGACCTTACCGCCGCCCAGATTGTCCGCCTGCGAGAGATCACCGTCCAAAGCGCTGGTGACGCCGCCGTGCTCGACCCACGTGTCGGCAAGGCGATCGGACTGTCCGACGCGACGACCAAGGCGTTGCGGGACCGGTTCCAAGCCAACGCCAAGAAGGCCCAGACCTACCAACAGGAGATCAACAAGGAAGGCGGGGAACTGCAGCAGAAGTATTTGAAGCCGTTGATCGAAAAATACGGCAACACGCAACCCAAAGACCAGGCCGAGTCAACGAAGCGTCAAAACGAGGCCAAGGCCGCGCTCGAACCGCACAAGGCAGAGTTCGAGGCCCTGCAACGCAAGCTCCAATCCCGGATGGGCGACCTCGAAAAGGACTTCCATACCTTCGTCGAAGGGAAGTTGGACGCCAAACAGAAGGCCAGCCTAGCCAAACTCAAGGGCAAAGAGTTCAAAGCGGGCTGACCGTCACGCCTTGACTTGGCGGACTTCGCAGTCCTTGAGGAACGCAGGGTCGACCGTCGCTCCCAGCCCCGGACTGTCGGGTAGGACGGCGTCACCTTGGTCGTGGACCATGCCTCCCAGCACTGGGTCCGCACACTGGCTGTGGAACGAGTCGAGGTCGAACCAGCGGAAAACTGTCGAACTGCTGGCCAAGTGGGCCGCCGCCGTCGCACCAAGGCGCGTCTCGACCATGCCCCCGTGCATGCAGCGGCCACCGCTGTTGGCGGCGACCGTGGCGATGCGCCGACCCTCGGCCAACCCACCTGCCTTGCTCAGCTTGATGTTGATGAGCTCACAACGGTCGGCCTTGAGCAGTTCAGCTGCATCCAGCGAGGTAAAGACGGACTCGTCCGCCATGACCGGCACGGGCGAGGTCGCGTGCAACCGACCCAAACCAAGGTGGTCGTGCCGTCGTACCGGCTGCTCGCAGAACTCGACGTCATACCGGCTGACCACTTGCAGAAGCGGGAGCGCGGTCGCAGCGTCATAGGCTTGGTTGGCGTCCACTCGGATGGCAGCGTCCGGCACCGCGTCCCTCACGGCGGCGACGCGCGCGGCGTCGTTCTCCGGCCCGTCCCCGAGCTTCACCTTGACGGCACGATATCCACTCGAGACGATCTCCCGTGCCTGCTCGGCGGCTTCCTCCGGCGGCACGATGGCAATGGTCAAGTCGGTCGGCATGCGCCTCGGCTGCCCGCCCAAGTGGACGACCAGCGGCAGGCCCAGGGCCTGTGCCTCGATGTCAAAGAGCGCCATGTCCAGGGCGCTACGGGCCGTGGCCTGCCCGGCCAGTACCGACTCCATCAGGGCCACGGCCTCGGTCGCGGAATCGAACTGTCGGCCCACCAAGAATCCGGCAAGGTCGTGACATGCCGCCAAGCAGGTCGCCTGCGTCTCGCCATTGATCGACCGGAGTGGCGCCGCTTCACCCCATCCGACCAGTCCGTCGGTCGTCGTCACCCTGACGAACACGATCTCGGCGTCCTTGGTCACCATCGTGGCGATGCGGAACGGCTTGCGGAGAGGGATGTCGGCCTTGAAGACATCGACCGAAGTGACCTGGAGCATCGCTATGGATTCTTGCGCGTCGGCAAGACTTTGTCCACGGCTCCCAGGACCGACCCGCGCAAGTCGGCGGGGACTCCCTCGGCAACGTTCTTACCGAGGGGTGCCCCCAGCAAACATCTCGCGATCACCGTCGCGGCCAATGCCGACCCCGCCACTGTCGCATGGTTGCCGACGGCGGAGAACAACGCTGCCTTCGGGTCCGTCTGGAGCACCCGGTCCCAAACACGTCCGACGGGGACCACACTCGACTTGGTCTTCGTGGCGATCGCGCGGTAGATGTCTTCGATATAGGCCGTCTCGTCGACGCCCCGGCGGGGCCATTCGGCAAAGAAGAACACACGCGAACCCTTCGACCGGGACATGGTGGCGAGCGTCTCGGCGGCCTCGTGGGAGTAGTCCACCCGGTGGGACATGCTGATCTTCTGGGCCTGGAGAACGACGGCGTAGGCTCCCCCGCCCACCGCGGCTGTCGTCTGCTTGTCCTTGGCCGCGTCGTCCAGGTGCCCGCAGGCGAAGTACTTGGCCTCCCAGCGTACACCGTCCGTGCATTTGGACAGGAGCCGGGCCGTCCGCCCGGCGACGTCGTTTTGGCCGGTCAGGCTATTGCCGACGAAGACGACCGTCCTGACGGGGACGAGCAGGCTCACGGCGACAATGGTGGGCGTCATGGCTCGAACGGCCAAGTCGGCAGAGTCCGGGCCAGAGGTTTGTCCGTCCGGTAGCCCAACTCATATTCCGCCTGGACGAGGGTGTGGATCTCGTGGGTCCCTTCGTAGATCATCGCCCCTCGGGCGTTGCGGAAGTACCGTTCCACAGGAAACTCGTCGCAGTAGCCGTATGCCCCGTGGACCTCGACCGCCTTGTGCGCCGCGTCGAAGGCCGCCGCGCAGTTCACCCACTTGGCCATCGACACCTCGCGGGTATGGCGCTGGCCCGTGTTCTTCATCCAGCCGACCTTCTGGTACAGAAGCCGGCCGACCTCCCGCCCTTGGACCATGCTGGCGATCATTTGCTGGACGAGTTGCTTCTTGCTGATCGCCTCACCTTGGACCGTCCTCTCCTGGCTGTATTTGACACACGCGTCCAGACACGCCTGGATGAGGCCGACCGCGCCGCTCGCCACGGTGTACCGGCCATGGTCAAGGGCAGACATCGCGATCTTGAACCCGTCGCCGTCTTCACCCACCCGGTCCGCGACGGGGACCTTGAGGTTGTCAAAGAAGATCTCACCGGTGTTGCCAGCGCGCACGCCCAGCTTGCCCTTGATCGGACGGCTGCTGAACCCCGGTGTGTCGCGGCTGACGACGAAGGCGGCATGTCGGGGTTTCGGGGCGTCACCCGCCAACTTGGCGACGACCAAAAACCGGTCGGCATAGTCGGCCAGGCTGATCCACGTCTTCTGGCCGTTAAGGATGTAGTTGTCACCGACACGTTCGGCGGTGGTCACCATGCCCATCACGTCACTGCCGGCGTTTGGCTCCGTCAGACCGAAGCCGCCGACGGCCGCACCTGTCGCCAGCGACGGGAGCCAGCGTCCCAATTGCTCGGGGCTGGCCCACTGCATCAGGGTCATGCTGTGCAGTCCGGTGTGGACGCTCATGACGACCCGCGCGGTGCTGTCGGCCCGCTCCAATTCTTCGCAGACGATCCCCAAGGAAATGTAATCGGCGCCCATGCCCCCGTATTTCTGCGGGAGACACACGCCGAGGAGTCCTGCCTCCCCGAGCTTCTTGAGCGTCTCGGGGTCGGACGTGTGGGCACGGTCGAGTTCCTTGACGGTGGGGACGACGACGTTTTGGCCAAACTTGTGGGCGGCCTCTCGAATCAATTCGTGCTCGGCGCTGAGGGCGAAATCCATGGACGATCCAGATTCTACGCGGGCCCGGGGGTTGTTCGCTCGCCAAGGCAGGTCGGCAATCTTCACTTTACTATAAGGGAAACTAACCTCCCTCATTGTGATAAGCTTGGCGAGATGGTTGAGGATCGGTTGGACGTCGTGTTCCTCGCCTTGAGCGACCCGACACGCCGGGCCATGCTCACCCGCCTCTCGACGGGCGAGTCGTCAGTCGGCGACTTGGCCAGGCCGCTCAACCTGTCCCTTCCTGGCACCCTCAAGCACCTTAGGACCCTGGAACGGGCCGGGTTGGTCACGACCCAAAAGCGGGGAAGGACCCGTTACGTCCGGGGGAGGGAAGAGGCCATGGCCGACGCCCGGGCCTGGATGGAAGCGACCGCCGCTCACTGGAAGGGTGCCCTCGACCGCCTTGAATTGGCCCTCCTCGAAGAAGGGAACCATGCCTCACCTCGCGACTGAAGTCCTGAACGACTCGACCCTGCGCCTGACATACCGGTTGGCCGCACCCGTGTCCCGAGTCTTCGGCATGTGGAGCGACCCTGCCGTCTTCCCCACGTGGTTTTGCCCGGCCCCGCCTTGGGAATGCACCGTCGTAGCGTACGACTTCCGGCCTGGTGGCGCCTATCGCGTCCGCATGGTCGCCCCCGACAAGGACGTCTACGAACTCTTCGGTGAGTTTGAGACGATCGAACCCGAAACAACCATCTCCCTGAGTTGGAACTGGGAGGACAGCCCGTCACATCCCGCTCCGTCACACGTCCAGATCGCCTTCGGAGCCGATGCGGACGGCACCAAGCTGGTCATCACGCACAGCAGGTTCCTCAGCCCGGACTCACGCGGGCGGCACGAGGAGGGTTGGGGTGCGGTCATCGGCCGGCTGGAAACCGCCTTGGCCACACCCTGACCTTGCCGCGATCAGCCGAGGAACCGCCAATCCGTCGAGACCGACTTCGGCATCTCGTCGGGGCGCATGTAAGCCCGCAGAAACGCGACGGGCATGTTCCCGGTCTGCAGCACCGTGTCGTGGAACTGCTTCTCCGTCATCCGACCCGGCACCAGTTCGTTGTGAAGCGCCCTGATCTGGAGGCCGCCGACCAGGTACGCCAGTTGATACAGCGGCGGGTAATCGCCGGCAAACGACCGGCGCACCTCCGCCTCTGCGTTCCGACGCTCGTGCCCGACTTGGTCGACCAACATGTCGACGCACTGTTCAGGGGTCATCTGGCCAAGGTGGTACTTCAGGGAGAACACGATGCGTGCGCACCGGTGGGCCCGCCAAAAGAGCATGCCCATCTTCTCCATGGGAGTCTTGGCAAAACCCAAGTCCCAGAGGCGGAGCTCCCAGTACAGCGCCCAACCCTCGGTCCAGAACGGCGTGGCGAACCTTTGCCGATACGGGTGGTACCGGTCGTTCATGAACCCCTGGAGGTGGTGCCCCGGGATCAACTCATGGTGGACCGTCGCCCGGGCGAAGTAGCGGTTGTTTCCTCGCAGGCTCATCAGCTTCGCTTCGTGGGACATCGTGTCGGTGGGGAAGGCGACAATGATCGACTCTCCGCCTAAGAAGAAGGGGTTCTTCAGTTGCGCGTCAGGGGACATCATCTCCATCCGCCACGACTCTTTGGCCAGTTCCGGGACGGTCACCAAGTTCCGCGACTCGACGAACTCGATCGCCTCTTGGGCCAGTTCGCGCACCATCGCCGGCTGTTGCCCCGGGTCGACGTGCTGGTGTTTCACCTGCTCCAGCGCGTCACGCCAGCCCTTGGCGCCCATCTCCTTGGCCGCCTTTTCCATCTCGGCATGGCACCAAGCGAGTTCCCGTTCACCGACGGCGATGAGCTCTTCCGGCGTATAGGGGATCTTTTCGGCCTGAAGGTCGCTCACAAGGGAGTCGCGCCCGGCCGGGTCGCCGACCAAAGACTCCTTTTCATTGGCAGGCAGGTGGAGGATTTTTTCACGTATAGCCTGCTGGTGACGGCCCAGGGCCTCCCGGGCCGCCCTGTACGGGGCCGAGCACCACCACGAGAAATTGGGGTCATAACCCTCGTAGAAACGAAACCAATGGTCTATGGCGCGCTCGGCCCGGTCGACGGCGCGGACCACCCTGCTGGCCAGGCCGTTGCTCGGCTTGGCCTTCTCCATCTTGGCGAACCAAGCCGCACACTGGTCGGGCACGCTGGCCAGCAGGTCCGCCGCCGCACTCGGGTCGACCTTGACCGCCCGGCGCAAGTCGTCGTCCAGCTGGACCAACTTATGGAGCACCGGCAACAGCGCCACCGCTTCGTCCCATCGCTTACGGTCGGCGTCAATGTCGCGCAGACTCTTCTCCAACTCGTTGCTCATGAGCAGATAGTCGAGTTGGCCGTCACGGTCGAGCTTGGAGCGGTCCATCTTGGCCAGGGCCTTCTGCCGGTCGAGATAGAACGCCCTGAGGCGGTCGGTGTTGGAGGCGAGCAGGTCGTTAGGCCAGCTCCGTTGCAGGCTGCCGAGGTCGGCACCGTACCGTTCGATGAAGTCCACCATGGTCGTGTGTTGGGCAAGGGCTTGACAGTTGGCGAAGACTGCCAGGGCGGCAACAGCGAGCACGCGTCCCATGGCGCGGGAGACTACCAGTTAGACTTGGGGTCATGCCCGAACTCCCCGAGGTCGAAACCGTCCGCCGCCTGGCCGAGCGTGTCTTGGTGGGACGGCGTCTCGTCCACGTGGAGACGGTCGATGACGACATTGTTTACGAAACGCCTCCGGACGCCGTGCGAGACGCTCTCTCGGGCGCGACGGTCACCGGCACAGGCCGGAAAGGCAAGGTTTTCTGGTGGCACCTTGACCACGGGGCGACGCTTTTCGGCCACCTTGGCATGGCCGGTTGGCTCCGCGAAGTCGGAGACGACGGCAAGCGCCTTGTCTCCCACGGGTCCGCCCCGCTCCAGGACGGGCAGGGAAGACCCCGGTTTCTCAAGCTCTTGGTCGCCCCCGAAAGCGGAAGCGCCCTGGCGCTGACCGATGGTCGGCGTCTGGCCCGGGTCTGGCTAGGCGGAGACCCGTCCGACGACCGTCGTGTCCAGAGCCTCGGGCCGGACGCATGGCTTGAAGAGGTGGACGTCAAGGCGCTCCAATCCAGCAAGGCCGCGGTCAAGACGCTCCTCCTCGACCAGAGTCGGTTCGCCGGGATCGGCAACTGGGTGGCGGACGAAGTCCTCCTTGCCGCCGGAGTCAGCCCCCACCGGACCGGGGACACCTTGACCGACGACGAGTGCCAGCGCATCGCCCATGCGATCAAGGCGGTACTCGACGTCGCCGTCCGGGCTGAGGCAGACCATGACCGATACCCGGCTGACTGGCTGTTCCACGTCCGTTGGGGCGGAGGGCGAGGCCCCACTCATCTCCACGGAGAGGAAGTGCGCCGGGACTCGATCAACGGGAGGACGGCGGCGTGGTTGCCCGCGCGGCAGCACTGACCTTGGTCGTCCTGCTGACCGGCTGCACCGCCCCCGACGCCGGCCAGACCCGACCGGCCCGCCCGACGCTGACCAAGGCCGAGCCCACCAAGGCGGTCAAGCGGGAGTTTGTCCGACCCCGGGTGCGAAAGACGGTCATCCTCGTCTACCACGACATGGTCGCCAAGCGGGACAAGGACTCCCTGTGGTTCGACTGCAGCGTCGCGGAGTTCGAACACCAGTTGGACACGATGGCGAAGAAGGGGGTCACCTTCGTGAGCCTTCAAGAAGTCGAAGACGAGCTCTTCGGTGGCAAGCAGCCCGACGGCCCGCAAGTCGCGATCACCTTTGCCGACAACTACGCCGGGTTCGGCCGGTACGCCTGGATCCCGGTGCGCAAGAGGGGTGTACCGGTGACCTTGTTCGTCCACACGGACTACGTCGGCAACCAAGACGGTCGGCCCAAAATGACTTGGAAGCAGTTGGCCGCCTTTACCCGCGTCCCCACGGTCAAAATCGAGAGCCAGACGTGCAGCCACCCGGAGGACGTCACGAAACTCGACGACACGCGGCTGAAGCACGAGATGACGGACTCGGCCAAGGCGGTCTTCGACCACCTTGGCGTCAAGCCGGCCTACATCGCCTATCCCAACGGCAAATACGACAAGCGGGTCATGGACGCGGCCCGGTCAGCGGGATACCGGCTCGGATTCACCGAGGCCCAAAGGCCGGCCGAGGCGGCCACGGACCCGATGGGCGTCCCCCGCTACGTCCACACGAAATGGCGTGAGGCGCTACGCGACATCGGCGTGGAATGAACGTAGGCAAAAGCCCGGCCCATAGTGTAATGTCCGCAATGCTATGAGGGCCCTTTTCGCCGCCGTGCTTGTCGGTGTCGCCCACGTCGCCATGGCGCAGGACACCGCTCCCGCCACGGACGCCAAGGTCGATGTCGGACAGATCCTGAAGACGCTCACCCCCCGTGAGCTTGGACCGACGACCATGGGAGGTCGGATCAGCGACATTGGCGTGTACGAAAGGGAACCGAGGATCTTCTACGTCGCCACGGCCAGCGGAGGCCTGTGGAAGACGACGAACAGCGGACTCACCTTCGATCCTCTCTTCACCAACGAGGCGGTGGCCGCGATGGGTTGCGTCACCGTGAACCAAGACGACCCGGACGACGTCTGGGTCGGGACGGGGGAGCAAAACAGCCGCAACAGTTCGAGTTGGGGCGGCGGCGTCTACCGTTCTCGGGACGGAGGGAAGACCTGGACTTACCTGGGGCTGAAGGAATCCAAGCACATCAGCCGCATCATCATCGACCCCAAACACCCCGACACCGCCTACGTCGGGGCACTCGGCCATTTGTGGGGCGAGAACGAGGAACGCGGGCTTTACAAGACGACTGACGGGGGCAAGACGTGGACGAAGCTGTTGAACGTCGACAAGCGCACCGGCGTGGTCGACTTGCAGATGGACCCCAAGAACCCCAACAATCTTGTGTGCGCGATGTACGAGCGCATGCGATGGGCATACCGGTTCGCCAGCGGCGGGCCGGGGTCGGCCGTCTACCGTTCGACTGACGCAGGGAAGTCGTGGCACAAAGTCACCAAGGGCTTGCCGACCACGACCATGGGCCGGGTCGGTCTGAGCTATTACCGTAAGAACCCACGCGTCGTCATGGCGGTCGTCGAGGCGGCGGAGAAGGGCGGCGTCTACCGCAGCGAGGACGGCGGCGAGTCTTGGGCGTATATGTCCAACACAAACCCGAGGCCGTTCTACTTCAGCCAGATCCGCATCGACCCCAACAACGACAAGCGGGTCTACATCTGCGGGACGAACTTCCATGTGAGCGACGACATGGGCAAGACGTTCCGCACCGTGCCGATCAGCATCCATGTCGATTTCCACGCTTGCTGGATCGACCCCACTGACAGTAACCACTTCATGGTCGGCGAAGACGGCGGCCTTGGCATCACCCGCGACAAGGGCAAGACCTGGCAACATGCGAACACCATGCGCATCGGCCAGTACTACGGCGTCGCCGTCGACATGCGCAAGCCGTACTACGTGTACGGTGGCCTGCAGGACAATGGTAGTTGGGGCGGGCCGACCCAGACCAGGCGGGGCGTCGTCGGCTTCTACGACTACTTCAACATCGGCGGAGGGGACGGCTTCCACGTGCAGGCCGACCCCGAGGACTGGCGTTGGGTCTATTCCGAAAGCCAAGGTGGCGCAGTCGTGCGCACCAACCTGGAGACAGGCGAGACGCGGTTCATCCGGGCCCGCGTTCCCGGCCTCACCGCCCGGTTCAACTGGAGCACTCCCATCGTCCTTTCTCCCCACAACTCCGCGACGCTATTCGTGGGCGGAAACTATCTGTTCCGGAGCGTCGACCGGGGCGACCACTGGGAGGCGATCAGCCCGGACCTGACCACCAAGGACCCGGAGAAGTTGAAGTCCCGCGCCGGGGTGACGCCGGAGGACACCGGTGCCGAGCGGCACTGCACGATCATCACCGTCAGCGAATCACCCATCAAGCGGGGGTTGATCTGGGTCGGCACCGACGACGGCCTCGTGCAGCTGACCGAAGACGACGGCAAGACGTGGACGGAGGTCAGCAAGTTCATCACCGACTTGCCCAAGTTCACGTGGTGCAGCCGGGTCGTCGCCTCGAAGTACGTGCTCGGCCGAGCCTATGCGACCTTTGACGGGCACCGCAACGACGACTACGCGACGTATGTCTATGTGACCGAGGACTTTGGCAAGACGTGGAAACGGCTGGCAGAAAACCTTGGCCCCGACAACTGCGCCTACGTCATCAAGGAAGGCACGTCAAACCCCTCGCTCCTTGTCCTCGGCACCGAGGTCGGCATGTATGTCTCACTCGACCGCGGGGAGTCTTGGACGAAGTACGGCAAGGACTCCGGTTTCCCGACCGTCCGGGTGGACGACGTGGTCATCCATCCTCGCGAAAAGGACCTCATTGTCGGCACCCACGGGCGGTCCCTCTGGACCGTGCCGTTCGCGCCGCTCGAAGCGTTGAGCCAAGAGAACCTGAAGAAGGACGTTTTCTTGGTCCCGCCGACGACCGCATACATCCTTGGGTTTGTCTCGCCCCCCGAGACCGAGGGGAACAACGTCTGGTACTCGACGAACACCCAACCTTCGACGACCATCTACTATTGGCTGAAGGCGGACACCAAGGACAAGAAGGCAAAAGTCGTCGTCACCGACGCCGCCGGAGAGGTGGTCACGACCCTGAACGGAACAGGCGTGGCCGGATTGAACGCGGTCACGTGGAGGCCGGGCGGCCGGCGAGGAGGCAAGGCCGGTGATTACACCGCCACTTTGACCGCCGACGACAAGACGGCAAAGGTTGCCGTCCACGTCGAAGACGTCAGCCAAACCCTAGGTAAGTAAACTGGGTGCACTCAGGGGAGACTTAGAAGAATTGGGCACAACCCAGCACTTTCGCTAAGTCTCTCCTGGTGAAGATGGTCATACACTGGCCATGACCGGCTGTAACGTGCCGGCAGGACTTTGCGATGAGATATCTTCCCTTGACCAATCGAGCTGCGCTTGTGGCCTCCGCACTTTTTGTGCCCGTCCTCGCGTGTGCGTCGACTACCTTTGACACCACCTATGCCTGGGACAATTCCAGCTCGATCTCTCCATGGGGAGCCCCAAACACGACGGTCTATGGTCAGTCGTTCGTCGCTCCCACCGACAACAAACTCGTGGACTTCACCTTCTATGTGAAGGCCGACCAGGGCGTCTCGATCCAGTACCAGGCCAAGTTGTACTCGTGGGCAGGCAGCCTGCTTGGCGGAGGCGGAGGCGCGGCCACCGCCGAGGTGGCGACCTCGTCATCGGCCACGTACACCGGCGACGGCACCTTCCAAGCCATCACCTTCTATGGGAACAACCTCTTCCTGACGCCAGGCTCCCAATACGTCCTCGCCCTGAGTTGCGCCGATCCGACTGACTACGCCGCCACAACCGGCACGTCTGTATGGGGCCTTGTGTCGGGGCACGTCTCGGGGAACGGGGGCGGCGGCTTCGTCTTCGATAACGCGGGCAACGACCCTAGCTTGATCATCGGCACGTGGGACAACTTCTTTGATGCCGGCGACTTAGCGTGGACGGCCCACTTTGAAAGCGTGCCGGAAGTGAATCCGACGTTCGTCATCGCCGCGCTCGCCGTGGTGCCGCTGGCGTTGCGCCGCTTCAAGTGACCTTACGCTAGAACGGAAGCTGATTCGGCCCGGTCCTCATGACCGGGCCGAACTGACTTTCGGAGATGAAGCAGGGCAGTGCCTCGTTCACCCCGCATTGTCATAATAATGATTATCAGAACTGTTGTGCACACCCGAGAGAACTACTTATTGGTGGCACGACATGCCTGCCGTCAACCTGGCTGTTGGACGCAGGTCTCCTGACTCAGCAGGCCTTCAAGTTTTGCGGCGGCCTTGTCGCAAGCACCCAAGACGCTGTCGACGTCCCAGACCTGCGGGCCCTTCTTCATGCGCCGCCAAACGAGCATGGTCGCGGCCACGCCGCACAACGCCCCGACGACCAACCAGCCGGCCGGCAAACCCTTTGCTTGTTCGGTCTCTTCCATCATTGGATCCCGTTCCGTCCTTGAGGGTGAGGACATTTCACCCTTTCTTGTGACGACATTCTTTGCTTCGGGGTTTCGCCGCTGGAACCTAAGGCCAAGGAGCGCAAATGTCACAACGGTACACTCCCTCCCTTGCTTGACAACCTCACCAAACGCATGGCAGGCATCTTTGCGGCCCTCCGCAAGAAGGGCCGCCTGACCGAAGAGGACGTGACCGCGATGCTCCGTGAGGTGCGTGTCGCCCTCCTTGAGGCCGACGTCAACTTCCAGGTCGCCAAGGACTTTATCAAGTCCGTCAAGGAGAAGGCGGTCGGCGAAGAGGTCTACGGCAGCCTAACCGCCGACCAGACGATCGTCAAGATCGTCCGCGACGAGATCGTCTCCTTGCTTGGTGGCGGTGAGACCCCCATGAACTGGGGCTCGGCCCCTCCCACCGTCATCCTGATGGCCGGCCTGCAGGGCTCGGGCAAGACGACCACCTGCGCCAAGCTGGCCAAGTGGCTGGTCAAGCAAGGCAAGAAGCCCATGATGGCGGCTTGCGACCTGCAACGTCCCGCCGCGGTCAAGCAACTCCAAGTGCTGGGCGAGCAAGTGGAGGTGCCCGTGTTCGGCCCCGCCGACGCTGGCGGCACGACCGACCCCGTCGAAGTGGCGCGAAAGGCGCTTGAGAGGGCGAAGTACCTCTTCCATGATGTCTTGATCCTCGACACCGCGGGCCGGCTCAGCATTGACGAGCCGCTGATGGCCGAACTCGGTCGCGTGTCCCAGGCGACAAGGCCCCACGAGACATTCCTTGTCCTTGACTCCACGACCGGCCAAGAAGCCGTCAACGTCGCTGAGGCTTTCCACAGCAAACTGGCCCTGACCGGGACAGTGTTCACCAAGCTTGACGGCGACGCAAGGGGTGGGGCCGTGCTCAGCGTGCGGGCCACCACGGGTGTTCCCGTGCGGTTTGTGGGCACGGGCGAGCAGACCGACGCACTGGAGGCGTTCTTCCCCGACCGCATGGCGGGCCGCATCATCGGCATGGGTGACGTACTGGGCATTATCGAGCGCGTCGAGACCGCCATGGAAGGCGAGGACGTCCAGAGTTTCGAGGACAAGATGAAGTCGGGCAAGTTCGACTTCAACGACTTCCTGCAGCAAATGAAAATGGTCCGTAAGATGGGCCCACTCAAGAACGTCCTCAAAATGGTGCCCGGACTCGCGGGAGCCGTGCCTGACGACGCTTTGGAGCAGGTCGACGACCGTCAAATGGACTTTCTCGAGGCCATCGTCCTGAGCATGACCCCCCAGGAACGCACAAACCCGGATATACTGAACGGCTCACGGCGCAGACGGATCGCGCGCGGCTCCGGAAGGAGCCCCGAGGAAGTCAACCGCCTGATCGACCAACTCTACATGATGCGTCGCAGCATGAAGCAGTTCAACCAGATGGGGAAACGCTTCAAAAAGCTCGCTAAGCGCCGGTAGAGAAAGCAAGCAGGAGACCGAATTACTCACCGTGGTTAAAATCCGCCTCAAACGACAGGGCAACAAACACCGGCCGTTCTATCGCGTCGTGGTCGGCAAGGCCGACAGCGGACGCGACAGCGCCGCCATCGAGATTTTGGGCACTTACAACCCTCTCACACGACCCTCGACGGTCACCCTCAAGAACGACCGCGCCCTTCATTGGCTCATGAACGGCGCCCAACCCACCGAGACCGTCGCGATCATTCTCAGCCGCGCCGGCGTGTTGGACGAGTTCTTTGCCCAGCGCCCGTCCGCCAAGGCCAACTATAAGTTTCTGGACAAGCGGACTGCCGCGATGAGCCAGCAGTCGGTCGTCTCAGCGACGACGGCTGTCGCTGAACCGGCCCCGGTCGCTGAGGCTGCTCCTGCGGCTGAAGAAGCTCCCGCCACCACCGACGAGGCCCCTGCCGAGGCTGAAGCGTGAGCACCGAACTTGCCCCGCTTGTCGAGCACGTCATTCGGCTCGTCGTGAGCGACCCTGACGCGGTCAGCGTGCGCGAGGCCCGCGACCGGGCCGCGACCATCTTCACCGTCAACGTCGCCCCGAACGACGTCGGCCGCGTCATCGGCAAGGACGGCCGAGTCATCAGCAGCATCCGCCACCTCGTCAGCGCCGCTGGCGCCAAAGCGCGGGTCAAGACGGTCGTCAAAGTGCCGACCGAAAACTGACCGCCATGCGGAACTGTGGGCCAGCCGCCCCGCCCGTCGGCCACGTCACGGTCGGCCAGGTCGTCGGCCCACAGGGACTGCGAGGCGGCTTTCGCGTCGAATGCCTCACGGATTTCCCCGAGCGGTTTGACCGAGGACGCCTTGTCTACATTGACGGGGTGCCGCACAAGGTCAGGTCAGTGGCCTGGCACAAAGGCCAAGCCCGGATCGAGGTCGAGGGTGTCGAATCTGTCGAAGACGCCGAAGCGCTCCGCTGGCACTATCTGACCGTACCCGCCGCCGACCGGCCAGACCTCGATGACGACGAGTATCTCGCCACTGACTTGGTCGGCTTGACTGCAGTCGACCAGAACGGCCGCAGCCTCGGCACCGTCGACGAAGTGGTCCCTTCCCCCGCCCATTCCCTGCTCCTCATCAACGGCACCTTGGTGCCTTCCGTGGCCGCCTTCGTCAAGGAGGTCGATCTGGAAGAACGCCGGATCACGATCAACGTTATCCCTGGACTCTTTGACGACGATGGAGCGGAGGCATGAGCGGTCCGGGTGGGTTCCTCGACGAGATCAAGGTCTCGTTCCAATCCGGCAAGGGCGGAGACGGCTCGGCCAGTTTCCACCGGGAGAAACACGTTCCCCGTGGTGGACCGAACGGCGCCGACGGCGGTCGGGGCGGCGACATCGTCCTCATCGCCGACCGGGGCAAGCGCACCCTGTACGATTTCAAACTGCTCGACCACTACAAGGCCGAAGACGGGGGCGACGCCTATCTCAACAAACACGGCAAGGACGGCCGGTCCATCGAGCTCCGCGTGCCGGTCGGAACCCTGGTTTACGACGAACTGACAGAAGACTTGGTGGTGGACCTGGCCCAAGACGGCCTCCGCTTCGTCCTGTGCAAGGGCGGCAAAGGTGGATTGGGCAACGTCCACTTCACCAACAGCGTGCGCCAGGCGCCCACGTTTGCGCAGAAGGGCGGGCCCAGTGAGATCCTTGAGGCGCGGCTTGAACTCAAGCTCCTCGCCGACGTCGGGCTCGTCGGCCTCCCCAACGCGGGCAAAAGCACCTTGCTCAGTGTCCTCAGCGCCGCCCGGCCGAAGATCGCCGACTACCCCTTCACAACCCTCGTCCCCAATCTGGGTGTCGTCACCGTCGCCGACCACACCTTCGTCATGGCCGACCTCCCCGGACTGATCGAAGGAGCGAGCGAGGGCGTCGGCTTAGGCCACCTGTTCCTCCGCCACGCAGAGCGGAACCGGGTGCTTCTTCACGTCGTCGACGTCTTCCCTGTCGATGGTTCCGACCCCACGAACAACTTCCGGCTCATCGAGGACGAACTCCTGAAGTACAGCCCGGACCTTGCCGCCCTGCCCCGCATCGTCGCACTCAACAAGACGGACCTGATCCCGGCCGAGGACACGGTCGCCCTACAGGCCGACTTCGAGCGAAGAGGCCACGAAGTCTTCCCTGTCTCCGCTGCGACGGGCAAGGGCCTTGAGCCGCTCAAGCATGCGTTGTGGCGGGTGGTCGAGCAGTCGCTCAACGATCTAAGCGGGACAGTGGTCTCGCCTGTCCTGGTCCCCAAGCAGGACGAGGGCTCATGGGAAGCGACGCTCGTCGACGGCACGTACGTTCTCTCCGGCAAGAGGCTCGAACGCATGGTTGCGATGACCGACCTCGACAACAACGAGGCGGTCATGTACTTGCACCGCAGACTCCAGCGGATGGGGGTCATCGAACGCCTGCGCGAACTGGGTGCGGACGACGGGGACAACGTCCGCGTCGGCGACTTCGAATTCACCTACAAGGACTAAACCATGAGATTCGGTGTTTTTGGCGGTTCGTTTGACCCTCCCCACCTCGGGCACCTGGCGGTGGCCCAAGCCGCAATCGAAGCACTGCACCTCGATGAGGTGATCTTTGTCCCCGCCAGCCGGAACCCGTTCAAGCCTCGTGGCGAGGCAAGCCCTGAGCAGCGGTTGGAAATGACCAGGCTTATGGTCGAAGGGATAGACATGATGAGCGTCAGCGACGTCGAGACCAGCCGTGGCGGGCCAAGCTACATGGTCGACACGATCACCGAACTGACGACCGTCTTGCCCGGACATGCCTGGCTCCTCCTCGGAGCCGACGCCGTGGCCCACTTCCCCGAGTGGAAGCGACCCGAACGCATCGTCAAGATGGTCCGGCTCGGCGTTGTGGGGCGGCCGCCCGACGAGGCGGCCCGGGCGATCTTCCGGTTACCCGGACAGTTCCAAGAATGTTGCGACGCGATCCCGATGAAGCCGAACACGATCAGTTCTTCCCGAGTCAGAGAATCGATCGCGCGCGGTCACAGCGCGGAAATGTGGCTCGACCCCAAAGTGTGGGAATATGTCTGTGAACGTGGAATCTACAAAACCCAAGAAGGTCAGTAAGAAAGGCCTGGACAGCGCGGCCCGTGCGGCGCTGATCGCCGAGTTCGCCGACGACATGAAGGCGCAGAACATCCAGACCCTGGACGTGAAGGCAAAGACGTCGGTGGCTGACTACTTCGTCGTCTGCACAGGCACGAGCGACACCCACGTGAACGCCATTGCGGACAAGGTGGCCGAGAAACTCCGTGACGTGGGGATCAAACCGATGCGCGCCAACATCGGCCGTCAAGCGGACGGTTGGGTGCTCTACGACTTCGGCGACGTCGTGTTCCACGTCATGCTCGAAGAAAAGAGGCAGTTCTACGATCTGGAGGCCTATTGGAACGAGATGAAGCCCAACCCGGACCTGATGTGACGCCGACGTCTCCCCAGGCAACCGAGGAAGCGGAACGACTCCTCCGCCAAGCCAACCTGGCACGGCTCAGGGGTGACAACCCGACCGCCGACAAGTTGCTCCAAGAGGCCATGACGGTCGCGCCAGGTTCGGCAGTGGTACTGGAGGCCGTCGGAGACGATTACGTCCACCGGAAGCAGTGGCGAAAGGCGTATGAGGCCTTTGAGGCGGCACACCGCGCCGACCCGACAAGCGTCTCTGCCGAGCGCAAGTTTGGCGAGATGGTCCTCAAGGTGAAACTGGCTGTCGACCCCTTCGCCGCCTCGCCAACCGATGTCGGGACAATGGCCAGCGGAAAGGCCGCCATGCTCCTGTCCGTGTTCTTGCCCGGCGTCGGCCAAATGGTCTTGGGTAAGTACACCAAGGGCGGGGTCATGTTGGGTGGCTGGGTCCTGGGATGGTTGGGTTTTCTCGCGGACCCGTCCGGTTTCAAGGGCCTGATGACTCTTCTTGGAATGGCCAAGGGGACGACTCCTGGCCCTCTGGCATTGCCGGCCCTAGCCCTGGCCGCCGGATTCCACCTGTGGTCGATGTTCGACGCGGTGGCCACGAGCAAAGGTCTCACGCCACGGGAGAAGATCGAACACCCGACTCCCCCGGTCGACAAGCCGTTCTGAGAGGAGGCGGGTGCCCAGTCACCAGGGCACCCGCCTATGAATGTCAAAGGATCCGCCGGACCTTTTCGAGGACGTCCTTCACGTCGGGGATGCACTCAAGTTCGAGGACCCGGGCGTACGGCATGGGGACGTTCAGGCCGCCGACGCGCAGGACCGGGGCGTCGAGGTCGTCAAAGCAGTCTTCGCTGATCCGCTGGGCGATCTCGGCCCCAAACCCGCCGCTGCGCCAATCCTCATAGACGACCACGGCGCGGTGGGTCTTGACGACGGAGTGGTTGATCGTCTCCATGTCGAGAGGGAGCAGCGACCTGACGTCGACGACTTCGGCAGAGACTCCCTCTTGAGCCAGTGCGTCGGCCACCGCCAAGTTGACCTGCGTCATCCGGGAGTACCCGACCAGTGAAATGTCCGAACCCTCGCGCAGGATGTTGGCCTTACCGAACGGCACGGAGAAGTCTTTGTCGTCCGGGATCGAACCCTTCAGAGTGTACAGGCCCGGGTTCTCGGTGAAGATGACCGGGTTGTCGTCCCAGATCGCCGCTTTCAGCATGCCGTAGGCGTCTTCGACCGTCGCGGGCGCGACGACCTTAAGGCCGGGGCAGTGGGCGTACCAACCCTCCATGGAGTGGCTGTGTTGGGCAGACAACTGCTTGGCCGCGCCTCCTGGCCCGCGGACGACCATCGGCACCTTGGCCTGGCCCCCCGTCATGTAGTGGATCTTGGCCGCGTGGTTGATGATCTGGTCGAGGGCGAGGATCGAAAACGACATCGTCATCATCTCGACGATCGGCCGGAGCCCGGTCATCGCCGCACCGATCGCGATGCCCGTGAAGCCAGGCTCGACGATGGGTGTGTCGATGACGCGCTTCTCACCATACTTCGGCCACAAGCCCTTGGTCACCTTGAACGTGCCTTCATAGCGGCCGATGTCCTCGCCGATGACAAAGACGTCCGGGTTCCGGGTCATCTCTTCGTCGATGCACGAGTGGATCGCGTCGCGGAACGTTGTCTCAAGCAAAGTCGCCGTCGCCATCTTAGTGCCCCTTCTCCGGTTCCATGTCAGTGTAAACGTGGCTGTAGACTTCCTCCGGTTCTGGGAACGGCGAAGCGTCGGCCTCCTCGTAAATCTTCTCTACCTTCTCGCGCAGTTCCTCTTCGATCGCCTCCAACTTCTCGTCGGTGGCGATCTTCTTGTCGATGAGGTACTTGCGGAGCCGCGCGATCGGGTCGCGCTTCATATTCTCCTCTTCCTCGTCCTTCGTCCGGTAGAGCTGGCGGTCGTTGTCGGCGGCGCCGTGCCCCGCAAACCGGTAGTTCATGACTTCGACCAGGTACGGCCTCTGGTTCTTGCGCACCCACTCCACGATCCGCTTGGCGTCGTCGAGCACGGTAAAAATGTCCATGCCGTCGACCCGCTCGCTCTGGATACCGAACGGTTCACCACGCTTGTAGAGGTGGGTGTCGCTGGCGTGGTACTCCAAGCGGGTGCCCATCGCGAACTCGTTGTTCTCGATGACAAAGATGACGGGGAGGTCCCACAGCGAGGCCATGTTCAGGGCCTCGAAGAAGACACCGGCGTTCGAGGCTCCGTCGCCCAGGTAGCAGACGGCGACCCGGTCTTCCCCACGGTACTTGGCGGCAAAGGCGAGTCCGGCGCCCATCGCGACGTGACCGCCGACGATGCCCCACCCACCATAGAAACCGCGCTCGATGTCGTAGATGTGCATCGAGCCGCCCTTGCCATGGCTGTAACCGCCTGAACGGCCCATGACCTCCGCCATGACCTTGACCGGGTCGCTGCCCATGATCAGGGGCTGGGCGTGGTCGCGGTACGCGGTGATCACGTAGTCGTAGCCAGGTCGCAGGGCTGCGTTCCAGCCGACGGCGGTCGCCTCCATGCCGATGTAGACGTGCATGTAGCCCCCGACCTTGCCCTGCCGGTAGGCGAAGTTGCATTTGTCTTCAAACCGGCGGATGAAGACCATCTGCCGATAGAACTCTTCGAGTTGCGCAGGAGTCTGCGACTGCTCAAGTTTCGCGCTTTTTGCCACGATGGAACATTCCTCAATGCCGGCCTCAGCGACCGAAGCATGCCGACTCCTCGACGATGAGGGAGCGGCGGCAATGATTCTACCTGGGCTTCCCGTCCAGGCCTACAACAAACTCAGTCGGTCTTGGCGATCTTTGCCAGGTCGTCCAGGGTCACAAAGGTCCAGCCGTCCGCCTTCAAGTTTGCCAACACCCGGGGCAAGCAGTCGAGGGTCTGTTGCGACCCCGTGTGGAGCCAGATGATCCCGCCCGGCTTCACCTTCATGACCGCGGCCTCCACCTTCTCGGCGTTCTTCTTGGGGTTGGTGTCGTCGCCGTTCGGCCCGCCGAAAACCGACATCATGCCGTTGGCCGCCGCGGTGTTGATGACAAGGCTGTTCACGTGGCCGCCAGCGGGCCGGAAGTACTTGGGCCGGACGCCGGTCGCGTCTTGGACGGCCCGACAGGTGGCTTTCATCTCGGCGGCGACTTCGTCCTCGTCCATCGTGGCCATGTTTTGGGTGACCTGCGGGTGGGTGAACGTGTGGTTTCCGACAATGTGGCCGGCGTCGTGGATCTGTTTGGCCAGTTCCGGATACTTGACGACCATCTTGCCCACTAAGAAGAACGTCGCCTTGGCGTCGGCAGCCTTGAGCACGGCCAACAGCTTTTCGGTCCAGCCCGGCTTGGGGCCGTCGTCGAAAGTCAGTGCGCAAATCTTCTCTGTGGTCTTGCCCCCATAGAGTTTGGGGAACCTCGGTGGGCGGACGCCGGTGTCGTCGTCCTTGGCGGCCAGCTCGTCGCGTAACTTGACCGGGTCCGTCACGGACTGGGTGTCGGGCTTGGCGGCTTCCGTCGACGGCTTTTGCGTCGGCTTGGCTCCGTCGGCCACGTTCGCCGGCGGCGGGTTGCATCCGGCCAGGCTGAGCCCGAGGGCCAGTACTACGGTCAGATTCCACTGCACGGCCCCATTTTGCATCGCGGCCAAGGCGATCTGAGGCTTTTTTTGGACCCGCACCGGCCTTTTCGTCCTTCGCTGGCGTCGGTAAGGATACGGTGATGTCCCGACCCTTCCTTTTCGCATGCTGTTTGGGCCTCCTTGTGACGGGTTTTGTGTTCGGGTGCGGGGGGAACGGTAGCTCCGGCTCGGGGACAGTGACATGCGGCCCCAGCTTTGCCGTGCCGAACTACGCCAGCTTGACTGACCCTTCAAACAGCCGGGCCAACGTCCTCGTCCACTGGTCGGGCTTCCCCGTGAAAGTCTTCGTCAAGTCCGACGTGACCAAAACGTTCGACGGGACCGGTCACCGCGCCAGCGACACGGTCGCGACGGCGTTCCAAAGGTGGTCGGACAGCACGACCGGCGGGATTCGGTACACGGCGTCCCCGACCCAAGCGGGGGCCGACATTGTGGTCACGTTCACCAACCTTGCCACCGCACCGACGAGCGGTCAAGCTCTCGGGGTCACCACCATCACCTACGCCACTGCGACACAGCAGGTCACCCACGCCGAAGTCACGGTGAACTTGTGGAACGGCATGACCAGGGACGAGTTCTTTCTCGGCCTCCCCAAGACCCTGACCCACGAGCTGGGCCACGCCCTGTTCCTCCGGGGCCACAGCCCCTTCTCGTCCGACCTCATGTACTGGCAAGCTGACCCGGCCGTCGACACCCTCCCCACGAACCGTGACCAAAACACGGTGGTCACCGCTTATTGCGGCGTCTACCCAGATGCCAACCCGCTCGCCGCCTCGCGCGAACCCCAGGAAACCCTCACCATCGTCTGCCCGGCCAAGTGACTCAGCCGTTGACGAGCGAATCGTAGGTCTCGAAGGGGTCGGGCATCTCGTAGTACGAGTCCCGGCCCATCGCGACGCCGCTCCAGTCGAAGTGGTACCCGCCCTTCATCTTGTGGTCCAGGACCCGCTTGACCAAGGCCGACCGGCCGTGGGCCCGGGTGTCGGCAGGAGCGTCGGTCATCGCGTCCACGATGTCCAAGGGACCGACAAACGGCTTGCGCTCCGGGCCTTCGGAAAGAGCGTAGAAGAGTGACTTCTCCGGGTCAATGTTGTGGTATTCGAGGTCGACCGAATGCAAGGCGTCGGCCGTCCATGGGAGCCCCTCCTCGTCCCGGTACATGTCGACGACGCGCCGCTTGGCGACCCAGTCCAGACGGTCAAAAAGTGAGAGGGGGTCGCTAGCCAGCGTGTCAAGTGTCTCCTCCCAGGCGTCCAGCGTCCAGTCCGTGTCGGCGGTGTCGCCACGGTACCTCTGGGCCTGGGCAAGGATTTCCCGCTGCAAGTCCACCGAGGCGATGACGGTGCCGTCGGCCAAAGTCACCGGCCACTTGTATGTCTGGTCACGAGAGACCTCGCGAAGCGCCACTAAGGGCTCGGCCAACTGCCATCGGTCCGGGATCAGCCCGTCCTCCAAGAGCCGGAGGACAAGGGCCGTCGTGCCGACCTTCAGGGCGTACGCAAACTCCATCTGGTTCGACTCCCCAAAGAGGATATGGAGCCGGTGCTGACCTTCGTGGGCGTAGAAGTGCTCCCACTTGGGGTTGATCATCGCCCGGTTGAACCGGACGCGGCTGGCCACGGTGCGGATAATGTGGTCGGCCCGCTGGCTCAGTTGGAACGGTACCGAGTCGTCGGCGTAGACGTTGTAAACCTGCGACACCCATATGTAGTCCACCGGGTTCGCCATCATCTCGTCGTAGTCGGGCCTGCCGCCTGCCGCGAGGATATGGCCGCCGACCCGGCCCACTCCGGCGAAAATCTGCCTTGTCGCCAGGAATGCGTACAGTTTGGGGACTTCGTAGGTGAAGAAGTCCTCTCCCATTTGGACGAGGTAGTTCTCGTGGCAACCAAACGTGTGCCCGCCGAAGTGGTCGACCGAGTTGTTATAGACGCTGACCGCGTCCGTCAGATCAAGCTCGCGGACGGCGCGGACGATGATCCGCTGACCGGCACGGTCGTTGGCGACGATGTTCCGGAGAGTCCGGCATTCGGCCGTCGCGTACTCCAGATGGCTTCCGACCGCGTCGATGTAGAGGCGGCCGCCGTTCAGGAGGAAACCGCCGCTCTCGGCCGGCTCAAAGACCTCGTCCCGGGCGTGGCGGTCGATCGCCCCAAGGCCCAGTTCGTAGAACACGTGGTCCTTGACCAACTCGACGACTTGCTCAGGTCGGGCCAAGTCCTCGTCGACCAGACAACCAAACTCGGTCTCGACACCGTAGATGCGTTCCCCTGGTCGGTCCGGCATGTCTGCCTCATTCTACGCCCAGCCACGAGACCATGCCCGCCGCGGGCCACAATAGAGACGTGAGCGAGCTGAGCGACCGAAAGAAGCAGATTCTGCGTGCGGTGGTGGTCGAATACGTCACCGGCACGGAACCGGTTCCTTCCGAACTCATCGCCAGCAAATATGAACTGGGAGTCCGCAGCGCCACCGTGCGCAATGAAATGGCGGAGATCACCGACCTCGGCCTCCTCGAACAGCCCCATACCAGCGCGGGCAGGGTGCCGAGCGACGTCGGCTATCGCTACTATGTCGACCGCCTCGTCGTCCAACGGACGGTCAACCAAGAAGAAGGCGCCCGCATTCGCGGTGCGGCCACCGACGAGGAGCCCCTCCGAGACCTGGTCCAGGAGACGGCCAAGGCGCTGAGCCGGCTCACCCACCTTCTCTCCGCCGCCCTGACCGTCCGGAACGCTGACGTGCAGACCCGGAGCGCCGTCCTGACCGCGATCGGCCCGGAAAAGGGCCTCGTGATCCTCGTCTTGCAAAACGGCCACGTCGAGAACCGGCTGGTCGACGTCCCTCCCGGTGTCACCCTGGAGCATATCGGCGGGGTGAACGACGCCTTGCAAGTCGTCGCGTCGGGAGTGACCCTGAAACAATTGGACCGGTCAAAGACGCCTTCCGTCGGCAACCCGGTCGTCGACCGCCTCCTCCGCGTCTGTCACACCGCGTTGCGCGCCATGGCGAAGGACTTGACCCGTGGCCACTTGGTCACCGAAGGCGAGGAGTACATCTTTGCCCAACCCGAGTTTGTCCGGAGCCCGGAAGCGATGGCCAGCCTGGTCCGCAGTATGGAGGACGAAGGGGCCCTGATCTCCGCCTTAGGCGCACCGATCGGGGGGCCGAGCGAAGTCACCATTGGCCGTGAGCATATGGTCGAGGCCATGCGACCCCTCTCCATGGTCCGGCAGACGTTCTATGTCGGCGAGACCGAGGCCGGCACTCTGGCGATCATCGGCCCCACCCGCATGGACTACGACCGCAACATCGCCCTCCTTGACTTCACCGCCCAAGCGGTCAGCCAGACACTGACACGGCTGATGTCCTGACTCCCGGGCTACAATCGGGCGCATGCATTCCGGGGCCCCCAAGCGGTGGTACCAACACCTCTATGTCCAAGTCTTGGTCGCTGTGGCCCTCGGTATCCTCGTCGGCGCCCTGTGGCCCACGTTCGGCAAGGGCCTGAAGCCTCTGGGAGACGGCTTTGTCCGGCTCATCAAGATGCTCATCGCTCCCGTGGTCTTTTGTACCGTCGTCCACGGGGTGGCCAGCGTCGGCGACCTGCGCAAGATGGGCCGTGTCGGGCTCAAGGCCCTTCTCTACTTTGAGGTGTTCTCCACTCTTGCTTTGGTGATCGGTCTGGTCGTCGTCAATGTCACCAAGCCCGGCGTTGGCTTCGACGCGACCCACCTCGCCCCTCTGGACGCCGCCACGAAGGCCTATGCGGCAAAGGGCCACGACTTCAGTTTCTCCACCCTGCTCCTCAACATGGTCCCCGACACCCTGGTCGGGGCCTTTGTCCACGGCGACCTCCTCCAGGTGCTTGTCGTCTCGGCATTCTCCGCCCTTGGCCTCGTCGCAATGGGTGAACGCGGCAAGCCGGTGTTGCATGCCGTCGACGTCGCGAGCGGCTTCCTCATGGCCGTTCTGGGCGTCGTCGTGAAGTTGGCGCCCGTGGGAGCGTTCGGAGCGATGGCCTTCACCATCGGCGCGTTCGGGTTCGACGCCCTCGCCAAGCTGGGTGCCCTCATGGGAGGGTTCTATCTCACCGCGATCCTCTTCGTCCTCGTCGTCTTGGGGACGGTCACCCGGCTGTGCGGCTTCTCGATCTTGCGATTTATCAACTACATCAAGGAAGAATTGATGCTGGTGCTGGGCACCAGTTCCAGCGAGACGGCTCTACCTGGCCTGATGCACAAGATGGAGGCATTGGGTTGCTCGCGCTCCACCGTCGGTCTCGTCGTGCCCGCCGGATACAGCTTCAATTTGGACGGCACCAACATCTACCTCTCCATGGCCGCGGTCTTCCTCGCCCAAGCGACCAACACCCCACTCGACCTGCCTCACCAAATCACCCTGCTCGTCGTGGCCATGGTCACCAGCAAGGGGGCGAGCGGGGTCACCGGTGCCGGGTTCATCACCTTGGCGGCGACCCTCGCGGTCGTCCCCGGCATCCCCATCGAGTCCTTGGCGTTGATCGTCGGGATCGACCGGTTCATGAGCGAGTGCCGCTCCCTGACCAACCTGGTCGGCAACGGGGTCGCCACCGTCGTCGTCTCCCGATGGGAGGGCGAGGTCACGGGGCGGCAGGTTTCCGCCGCCCTCGAAGCCATGCCTACACCGACGAGTCCCTGAGGCGCAGGTTCACGTCGCCGGAGACGGCGCTCATGTCGATGGTGCCCGTCCCTTCGCCGAGGCGACCGGTGACGACGAGCTTGTCCCGGTTCTCGTCCTTGAGGTCGAGGCCATGGACAGCCACCGCGCCCTTGAGGGTCGAGAGGTGCACTCGGCAGTCGCTTCCGTCACTGATCTCCAAGTTCACGTCCCCCCGCACCGAGCGGAGGTTGGCCGCTCCTTCGACAGGGGCGACCAGGTCGACGTTGATATCTCCGGTGCTCGCCTCGACGCTGACAGTCCGGCCCGAGCACTCCCTGAGGTTGACGTCCCCACTCGCCGAACGGACACTCAGCAACCCCGTCACACCGGTCAGCGCGACACTGCCGCTCTTCGACTCGACCGTGACCACCGAGCACGAGGAGTTGGACAGCTCCACTTCGCCTGATTGAGCGGAGACTTCCACCGAGCCGCCCACGCCGTCCAATTTGACGTCACCGCTCGTCGAGGTCACCCGTGCTCCGGCCTTGGTGCCCTTGACCTCGACGTCTCCGCTCGTCGCCTTGATCTCCACCACGGTCCCTTCGGCCACCTTGGCGATGACGTCGGCGGACATCCGGTCGGACACGTTGTGGCGCAAGGCGATGAAATCGTACCCTTCTTCGAGGACGGGCATGTACTGGTCGGCCAGTTGCTTGGCTTCGGCCTCGCTATAGCCCTTGAACCGGGCCGCGACGCGGACGCTGCCCACCGGCTCGCCCCCTTCGATCTTGACATTGCCGTTCGCACTCTCGATCTTGAGGACCTTTCCTGCCGGGACTTTAAGAGGCAACTCGACCACACGGTCGGCCTGCTCGCCAAAGAGGTTGGCCCAGCCGCCTCGCCCCTTGGTCGCGTCGTCGGCGACTTGCTTGATCGCGTCAACGCCCTTATCGACGCCCTTGCGGACCTTGTCGGCGATGTCCGACCAATTGACGTTCTTGCTGACGTCCTTGGTGAGTTGGTCGATCGCACCGAAGAATGTGCCGAAGACGTCGCTGTGTTCCTTGGCCGACGCCTTAGGCTCCTCGGCCTCGCCTTCCGGCGCGTCGCCCTTGGGCGTCTCACCAGTCCGCGACTCGGTGTCAGGAGAGTCGTTGAACGCCTCGAGAAGCTCGGCGGCGTCTTCAGCAGAGATCTTCCCCTCCTGGACCATCTTCATGATGCGGATCGTTTCTTCCTTCATTTCGTACCCAGTTCTTTCAACTTCGCCTTGGCGTCTGCAGCGGTGAGTTTGCCGTCCTCCAGCATCTTCAGCACCTTGCGGCGGGCCTCCGCGGCCCGGCTGTCGTCTTTGGCCCCCGATGTCTTCAGCGGCTCGTAGCCCAGGGCGTCCAAGAGCCCGTCGAGCCTTGCCCGGACCGTGGGATAGCTCAGGCCCAACTCCTTCTCCATCGTGCTGATCACGCCCCTGGCCCGGATGAACACCTCCAGGAACCGTTGCTGGTCCTGGTCGAGCCGTGTCGTCTGAGGGAGTTTGAACCGGCCACGCAGGACGACGTCGCCACTCAGCGACGTCAACTCACTGACGTACAGCGGCTCGCCCGTCACCGGGCACTTGGCCGGAATCTCATGGAACACGTCTTTCGCCATCCTCGGTCACCTTGAATCCACTACTCATTATTTGCCATTCCTACGGCAACCTCATGGGCAGGTTTCTAAAGCTCAGGCCGTTTGGACTCAGTTTTTCTGAAATTGTTCGCTTCGGCCCAGTCGAATGCCCACGGACTGCCCGCCCGGGTATGGTCACGAGGTCAATGCCGGTGTATGTCGGGCTGGACGCGGGGGGCACCAAGACCCGCCTGCGCGCGGAAGATGAGAAGGGGGCGGTCCTCGCCGAGGCGGTCGCCGGGCCCGCCAACCTCGCCAGCACGCCAGAGGGCGTGTGGAAGGCGTCCTTGGCCGAACTGTCCGTCCAATGCCCCAAGGCGGACTATGTCGCCGGCTGCTTTGCCGGGCTGATGACCCGCGAGGACGAGGGGCGTGCCAGTGTCGCCCTCAGCAAGTTGTTTGGCGAGGCCAAAGTCGCCGCGTTGCCCGACTACGGCGCGGCAGTGGCCTCTGCCCCGGCGGGGACCAGCGTCGTCGTGACCGCAGGCACCGGTTCTGTCGTCGCCAACATGGTCGAGGGTCGTATCCACAAGTCCAGTGGCGGCGGACCGCTGCTGGGCGACGCAGGCAGCGGTTACGACATCGGACGATGGGGCCTTCGTAAGCTCCTTCTGGGGGTCCAGGCCCCCGACGCCGGTGAGGAGACTTGGGCAAAGATCGAAGAAGTCTTCGGGAGCCGCGACCCGGCCCATGTCGTCGCGACCATCTATAAGATGCCGGCGCCCGCCGCTTCGATCGCGCGGATCACCCCCCGGATCGTCGCCGACGCCGAGGCGGGATACCCCTACGCGACCGCGGCGGTGTCTGGTTCGCTCGCCTGGCTCGCCGGAGACGCCGCCGCCCACCTTGAGCAGACATTGCCTACCGCGCGCGAGTGGAACGTCGGCCTGACCGGCGGTGTGTGGAGCGCGGGGAGTTTTCCCAAGCATTCCTTTGACGAGGCGATGCAAATCTATGCCGCCCGGGCCCTCGGAGACCCGGCCTACTACTCAAGCCACGTCCTTGACCTCGATCCCGTCAACGGCGCGGTCGCCCTTGCCCGGAAATTAGCTGGTTCTGCCTAAGCCATGAGCACTGAATCCCGCAACCCCCGCTCGATCGGGCTGGACAAGATGTCCGCCCGCGAAATCGTGCGCCTGATGAACGAAGAAGAGTTTGGCGTCCTACGTGCCCTCGAGGCCGCCGAGGCCCCCATCGCCGCCGCCACCGAGCGCGCCGCCCAAGCCTTTCGCGAGGGCGGACGGATCATCTACGTCGGAGCTGGGACAAGCGGGCGGATCGCCACGATGGACGCCGCTGAGATGGTGCCGACCTTCGGCCTCGACCCCAGCCGGTTCGTCGCCGTTGTCGCCGGCGGGCCCGCCGCCGGCGTCCAAGCCGTCGAAGACGCCGAGGACAGCGACCACGCCGCCATTGGCGCGCTGAACGAATTAAAGCTGGAAAAACGCGACATCGTCATCGGCGTCGCCGCCAGCGGGCGCACCCCTTACGTCTTGGCCGCCGTCAAGCACGCCGCCCAAAAGGGGCTGTGGACTTGCGGCATCGCCAACAACAAATCCGCCCCACTTCTTGAAGCTGTCGACCTGGGAATCCTCCTCGACACCGGGCCGGAGATCTTGACCGGGAGCACGCGCCTCAAAGCGGGCACATCCCAAAAGCTCGTCCTCAACCGGATCTCGACCGGCGCAATGGTCCTGAACGGAAAGGTCATCGAAAACCTGATGGTGGACGTCAAGGCCAAGAACCAAAAGCTGAAGGAGCGGTGCGTGCGCATGGTCCGCGAGTTGTCGCCGGTCACCGAAGACGAGGCTTGGCGGCTTCTGGAGGAGCATGGATGGTCGGTACGGGAAGTCCTTCAGGCGAGCCGGTCGGTCCACTGAGGCACCGCGCCAGGAGTAAGATCGCCGGCATCAGCGACGTCGTCGTCATCGGCAGCGTGATGCTCGACCGCGTGAGCCGGGTAGACCGGCTACCCTGCCCGGGCGAAAACGTCTATTCACGCGAGCGGGCCACCTATTTGGGCGGCAAGGGGTTCAACCAGGCCCTTGCCGCCCACCGGTTTGGCGCCAATGTCACCCTTATCAGTTGTCTCGGCGACGACGACGGTTGGGACATGCTCAATGCGTTCATGAGGCGAGAGGGCATGGACACCGGGGGACTGCTCCAGACGGACGAGGCTCCGACCGGGCAGGCGGACATCTGGGTGCAAGCCGACGGGCTCAACATGATCTGCGCGGCTCCGGGCGCCAACGACCTGCTCCACCCCTGCGGCTTCTTGCCCGACTGGGCCGACGGTCAGGTGGCCATGTTCGGCAGTGGCACGGTCCTGTCCCAACTCGAGGTCCCCGACGTGGCGGCACGGACCGAAGGCGACTTCCGTATCCTGGATCCTGCCCCGATGCGCGACTTCGACCGCACGATGCTCCAGGGCTTGGACTTGGTCACCCCAAATGGCCCGGAGGCCCTTGCCCTGACCGGTGTCGACCCTGTCGATGACGACGCCTGCGACCGAGCCGGTCGGCTGCTCCTTGACGAGGGCGTCCGCCACGTCGTGGTCACCCTAGGGGACCGCGGTTGCTACTTTGTCGACCGTACGACAAGCCGACATTTCCCCGCGCCACGGGTCGCCTCGGTCGACACGACCGCGGCGGGCGACGTCTTCAACGGCGTCCTTGCCGCCCTTCACCAGAGCTACGGCCTGACCGAAGCGCTCCCCTGGGCCATTGCCGCCGCTTCACTCTCGACCACTGTCCATGGAGCCGCCGCCAGTGTGCCGGCCAGGTCGGAGGTCGAGGCATTCATGGCGACGCTCTAGTCCCAGGCAACGGCCACCGACAGGGGTCCACAATCTCCTCACGATGCCGAACGCCGAAGGCCATGCCGCCCACACCCAGACCGACGCCAAATCCGGGCTGCCGGGAAGGATGCCGAGAAAGATCAACGTGACGATGATCGGCGCGGGGTCCTTCTTCTGTGCCAGCGTCATGAAAGACGTCGTCCTGATCCCAGAAAACCAGGGCGGCGAGTTGCGACTGGTCGACATCGACGGCGCACGGATGGAACTCAGCCGCCAGCTGGTCCAAAAGATCGTCGAGAAGGCGGGCCAAGCCGACAAGTGGGTCGTCCGCGCCAGCACAGACCGGACGGAACTCTTGCCGGGCACGGACTACATCGTCAACGCCATCGAAGTCAGCGGTGTCGATTGCGTCCGCTTTGACAACGACATCCCGCTGGAGTTTGGGGTGAGCCAGAACATCGGCGACACCATCGGCCCCGGCGGGCTGATGAAGGCGCTGCGGACGATCCCGGTCTGGCTCGACATCTTGCGCGACGCCGAGCGCCTTTGCCCCCACGCCCTGGTGCTCAACTACACCAACCCGATGAACATGCTCTGCCTTGCTTCGTCGCGGGTGACGGGTATGGAGGTCGTCGGGTTGTGCCATAGCGTCCAGGGCACCTCGCGCATGCTCGCCGAATATGCCGGTGTCCCCTACGAAGACTTGCAGTGGAAGTGCGCCGGAATCAACCACCTGGCATGGTTCACCGAGTTCAACGGCCCGGAAGGTTCCCTCTACCCGACCCTCTTCGAACAGGCCCGCGACCCCCACTCCAAGTTCGCCGAAGCGGAACCGGTGCGGAGCGACATGATGCTCCACTTCGGTGCGTTCATCACCGAGTCAAGCGGGCATCTGTCCGAGTACCTGCCTTACTACCGCAAGCGTAAGGACCTGCTCGAGAAGTACACCGACACCGGGTACCGGGGCCAAGAGAGCTTTTACGCCGACAACTGGCCAAATTGGCGCAAGGGCCAAGACGAGAGCCGTCGCAAACAGATCGCGGGCGAAGAGGAAATCAAACTCGACCGCTCGTTTGAGTACGGCGCATGGATCATTGAGTCGGTGGAGAAGAACGTGCCGATCATCATCCACGGCAACGTCCCTAACTCGGGATGCATTGAGAACCTTCCCCAGGACGGTTGCGTCGAGGTCGCCTGCCTCATCAACCACAACCGCGTCCAACCCGTCCGATTCGGCCGCCTGCCGAAGCAGATGGCGGCGGTCTGCGACTCCAACATGCGCATGTTCGACCTCGCCGTCGACGCCGCCGTCCGGAGGTCACGAGAACTGGCGTGCCAAGCGCTTTACCTCGACCCCTTGACCGCGGCCGTCTGCTGCCCCGCCGAGATCAAGACGATGGTCGACCGACTCTTTGAAGCTGAGGCCCAGTTCCTTCCTGGGTTCGACTAGGCGCGGTCGCTAGTCGTCGTCATCGTCGTCGTCCTCCACACCGGCGCCCGCCTTCAGCTTAAGACCCCGCCGCGCCAGACCCTTGCCGTGCGCACCGGCAAACTCGGCCGGGTACGGCGTCGACCATCCCTTGGCCTCATGCCAGATCTTGCGGTTGAGGGCGTCCATCTGCTCGGGCGTCTGGACTTCCTTTTCGCTCAAATCGATGCGGGCGACCCGGGCCAAGATGTCCTTCTGATAGGCGGACATCGCCGCCGTGGTTGCCTTGGGAAACTCATCCAGGGGCACCTGGTTCGGGGTCACGTCGTAGGGCGTGAAGTCCGGCTTGTTGACAAAGCACGACGTCATGACGGGCGAGGCCCCGTCCGACTGGTTCATCGGCGAAAGGCCGAATATCCGATGGATCGTGTGGAGCACCGACCCCTGGTTGAAGAAGTCGCTCACAACCTTTCCGGCCCGTCTCGAGTATGGCGAGACGACCAGGCACGTCGACCGGTGCCCGTCGACATGGTCGAAACCAGCCTGTGGGTCGTCTTCGTTGATGAACACGACCATGTCCTTCCAGAACTGGCTGTGGCTGAGGGCCTCCACCAGCCGTCCGACCGCCAAGTCGTTGTCGGCGACGTTGGACCGCGCCGAGACCGGCCCTCCCGTATGGTCTTGCGGCAGATAGACGATGCAAAAATCTGGCATCGTGCCCCGTTGCTTGAACTGCTCGAACTCCCGAAGGAAAACGTCCATCCGTAGCTGGTCCGGGATATTGAGGTTCCAGCCCGGGTACAGGGGGTTGGAGTTCCGTCGCACCCGCGCCACCCCGACCTGCTGCTTCCATGCAATTGTCTTGCCCGCCGAGTAGAGGTCCCATATCTGCCGCCCACTCAGTTTTTCGGCCGGCTCCGTGTAGTGGAACTCGCCGTAATTACGGAACCACAGACCCTTGTCGATTACCGAGTCCCACACAAAGCCGCTCGATGAATACGTGATCGGGTCGTCACCAAACGTGTAACTGCGCGTGAAGCCGCCGAAGGCACGGTTCAGATAAGGGGTCAGGTTGCCCTCGGTGGCGTAGCTGTGGCCGTCGGCGCTCAGGACCCCGTTGCAGTAGTAATTGTCGAGCAGGACAAACTCGTCCGCCAGTTTGTGCTGGTTAGGCGTCACTTGGCGGCCAAACGTGCACAGGGACGGGTCGCTGTCCCCCCGGCCGATGTCACCGAACACCTGGTCGTACGTCCGGTTCTCCTTGATGACGTACACCACGTGTTTGATGAGGGACGGCTCCCCGGTCCGTTCCGGTACAGGTACCGCCTTGACCCCGTCCCGAGGTCTGGTGGCGGCAGCCTCGGCGATCTGTTCGGCGAGGGCGTCCTTTCTCGCCCTCGCCGTCCAAGCCGCCTTGTTTCCCGCCAATTCGGACCAAGAGACCTTACGAAGGGTGCCTTGGGCGTCGCCGGAGTTCCAGCCCTTGCTCGCCTCACGGTCGCGGACGCGAGACCCCAAGCCCAAGTTGTTGACGACGAGGATGTCCTGCTTTGTGGCGACCACCGCAGACGGATACCAGTCGGTCGGCACCAAGGCGTCAAAGGCCGTCTTCTTACCCACCCGATAGACCGCCACGGCGTTGTTCCCTGCCAACCCGACGAACAGGTGACGGCCGTCCGGGGACAATCCCAAGGCGTCAGGCATGCTGCCGAACGGCAGGCCTCCCACCGGCTTGACTTCGATCGTTCCGACGGTCTCTCCACCGGGGCCTAGAACGAGGACTCTGTCGTCGTTGGTCTCCGCGACATAGACCCTCCGCCTGGACGGGTCGGCCACGACCGCCGACGGTTGCCGTCCGCACACGACCTGCCGTTCAACGACGAAATCTTTGAGGTTGACGACGCTGACCGAGCCCCGCAGCGCAACGCCTCTCCGGTCGACAACCGTCGGTGTGCCCGCACTGGTCGCAGTCTCCTCACCGGGTTTGGCCCTGGGGCCACCTTGTTCACTGACGAAGAGCCGGTCGCCCAGGACGGCGATGCCATAGGGCGCGACCCCGACCTCTACCGTTCGGCCCGCCTGACGGCTTGCGACCTCTATCTCGGCGATTTGGTTCAGTTTGGAAAGGGCGACATAGAGCTTTGACCCGTCTGCCGAATAGGCCAGCCCGATCGGATAGGAACTCGCCCCACCGACCGCCATGCTGGCCTCCAGCTTAAGGCCGCCGGAAGTCGTGTAGAGATGGACCGTGTTCGCTGCGTTGCTCACCGCCAAGTGCTTGCCGTCGGGAGAGAGGGCGATTCCGGCAAGCGACGCACCTCCTTCGAGAGGGGCTGAACCCGTCAAGATCCATTTGCTGACGTCGACCGCCCGTACCGAGGACCGGTCCTTGACGTACAAGGTCTTGCCGTCTGCCGAGACGACCGCGTCCACCGGACGTCCCCCAAAGCTGAGCATCTTCCCGGCTCCGTGCACCCGGTGGCCCGACGGAAGAAAGCCGCTGTCCCCCGCACTTCCCACCTGTTGAGGCCATGGTCGCAGCAAGGTTGTCGCGGCGAGGGCAAGCACGGTCACGAATCCCATACCACCCAGTCTCGTAGAATCTTGCCCCCGGTGTCAACTCCGGTCCAGATTCTGCCGTCCTTAGATTTGGTCTTTTTTGGTTCGCCCTCTGCAATTGCTGAGCAAGACGATCACGATATCGTTCGACTCAAGAGTCGTCAGCATGGTCAAGGTGTCAGCAAATTGTGCACTGATATTTTGCCTCACTTGCGCAACGAACTTCGTATCATTGTTGTGGCGTGCGGCTGCTGGATGGAGTGACTAGACCATAGTGAACCATAACAGTTGCCGTCACAATCGAACCGCCCAAAGCATGTGCGGTCGTCGGAGCAATCTCATATGAGGAAGCGTGCCTTTACATTGATCGAACTTCTCGTCGTGATCGCGATCATCGCGATCTTGGCGGCCATTCTGTTCCCTGTCTTCGCCCAAGCTAAGGTAGCCGCGAAGAAGGCGACCATGATTTCCAACGCCAAGCAGATCGGCTTGGCCCAGCTGATGTACGCGGGAGACTACGACGACGTCTTCGCGCCGGTCGCTGGCTTCCAGAACGAGTGGAGCCTGCCGACCTTCGCGGTGTTGTCGTTCCCGTACATGAAGAACGCCGGCATCCTGATGGACCCGTTCACCCCGGCCAAGCTCTCGGACAACCCGCTCGTGCTCAACAGCCAGTGGGCGATGCCCCCGCGCCGCGCCGCAAGTGACGTCTGCCCCAGCGACCCGAGCGACGCATCCGGTTGCGCCATGGGTGTCTATAACCCCGAGGGCCGTAACCAGTTCACCGGCGGTGAGCACTGGATCCGCGACGGCATCGGCGGTGTCTATCGCGGCGGTTCCGACGTGATCTGGGCGGAGTTCTACTTCAAGCAGAACTATCCGTCCTTGTCTCAGACCGCCGTCGGCCGCATCGCGGACACCGTGATGGTGACCCAGGCCAACCACTACGACATGATGTGGCACATGGACTGGAACCCGGACGAGGCGTTCCGCTACTGGGGTGACGGGGCGTACAACCTCTTCGGTGACGCCAACATGAGCACCGCGCCGGCCGGCCGTATCGGCACCTCCGGGGTCAAGGCGGGTGTCTACCCGACCAGCATCTCGGAACCGACCGTCTTCCCCGAAGGCTTCAACGTCTCCGTCTTCTGCGACGGCCACGCCAAGGCCCAGACCTGGAAGGCCATGCACAGCAAGGCCGTCGACGGTCCTAACGGCAGCCGGTACCTCGCCTATGCTGCTCCTGAGGTCCAGTGAAGTGAAGAGACTTGTTGCCGCCGTGCTGCTGATGGCCGTGTGGACATTGACCGCCTGTGACAGCGGCCAGACCAACGCGAGCCCGAAGGACGACAAAGAGATCCGCAACAACTTCGGCCGGGCATTGACGGCCGACGAGATCTCCAAGATGGGAGGCGGCAACAAAGAGGCCGGCTCAGCCGGTGCCGCCGCGCCCGACAAGTCGGCCGGCAAGTAGAAGCACCTGCCTGATATCCGGAAATTGCGACGCCCTCCGCTCCTGCGGAGGGCGTCGCCTTGTGTTCGGCGAACAATTCGACGGCCATCCTGTCGTCTGATCCAGAGCGGATGTTCAAAGAATCACGGGAACGACGCGGCTCTCTTCGGCGTTCTGAAACGTGTCTATAATTGGGTCAAGGCCCTGGCACGCCATGGACGGACGACGACGCACGAAGCACCGCGCAAACCCAGTCTCACTGGGGCGGGTCGTGTTCGCCCTCTTGCTCCTCATCACCCAGGTCGCCTGGGCCGGCGGCGCCTGCGTGTGTCCCACCGCCCCGCGACCGGCGGCCAGCAACGACCAGCTTTGCCCGGTCAACCGGTCAAAGTCCTGTTCCTGTTGCACCGAGGAGTCGGGTAAGAAGTCGGGGAAACCCGGCCCGTCCGAGATCACCACGTGCGTCTCGGCGACACCACCCGTCGCGCAGGTCCAGGCCGACATCCTCTTCCCCGTCCAGGCCCTGGTCGCCACCCTGCCTCCGGCCCTGGCGGCCCTCGATATCCCGCTCCCGCCAAGTCGGAGCGTCGACCCTGGCCCCGACCCCGGCCTCACCCGGCCTCCTGACCTCGAAGGCCATAGCCTTCGTGCGCCTCCTGCCCGCTAGCTTTCTGCGTCGGCCGCCCGGCACCGCCCGGCGGCCCCAGACCGACTAGCGAGGTATGCACCATTTTCAGGAACAGATTCACAAGCCTTTTCGGCGTTGGTGACCAACGCCGACCGGCCCGCCGACGGCTCTTTGGGCCCGGTACGGTCGTGTCACTCGTCTTGGCCGTCGGCGTCGTGGCCTACAGCCTGGCCGCGGCCAAGCCGGCCCCACCCCGCGTGTCCCAACTGCCCGGGCCCACAAGCCCGCTCCACAAACCCGAGCCCGCCGACCTCCTTCGGCCCGGTGGCCAGGCCCTACGCCCGGCCCAGAAGCACGCCGTCCAGGACATCGACCGGCGGTGGCAGGCCGACAAGGCCGCCCTGACGGAGGCGATGGCCCGGATCCAACCTCGGCAAGGCCGGGTGGACCAAGTCCAGGCCACCTTGCAAGACTATTCCGAACTGTCGCGGCGCTATGACGCCACGAGGAGCAAAGCCTGGGAATCCGCCCTGGCCGTGCTCGACCCCGCCCAACGGGCCCAGGTGGCGCGATGACGCGGTCCACGTTGGTTTCGTTGGCCGTCGTCCTCGCCACGGTCGGCCCGGCCCAAACGAAGGTGATGACTTTGGACGAAGCGGTGGCGACCGCCAAGGCCCAGAGCCCCATGCTCCGTGCCGCCAAGGCCGAGTTTCGCCGCGCCGTCGCCGCCGAGCGGGGCTCCCGGGCCATGACCGGCCCCCTCGTCTCCGCAAACGGCTTCGCCTCGACGGGCAACAAGGGTTCCCTGCTCTTCTCACCTCCTGGCACCGACCCTGCGGCGACCATGCAGGTGCCCGCCGACCCGTTCGTCGGTGGCAGCCTGATGGTGATGGTCCCCGTCCTTGCCGGAGACGTCCAGGCAATGGCCTCCTCGGCGCACTGGCTCGCCCAGGCCGCGGCCGGCGATTACCGCGAGGCGGAATCCGACCTGGTCCTCGCTGTCCGTCAGGCCTATTTCGCCTCGGCCGCGTCGTCGGAGGACGTCAAGGCGGCCGTGGCCAACCTCGCCTCGCTGAAGGAGTTGCTCCGGACGACGCAGGCCCAATATGAAGCGGGCAAAACGGTCGAGGCGTCGGTCCGCCGCGTCGAGGCCGAAGTCCGCCGCTCGGAGCGAGAGCTGTCCTCAGCGAAGAACAACGAGGCAAAGTCGCTCCTCGATCTGCTCCAACTGATGGGCGGGACGCTCACCGTCCCTGTCTCGCTAGAGGAACCCAGTCTCACGAACCTGCCCAAAGGTGAGGTCACCGACCTTGTCGCCCAAGCCCTTGACCGACGCGGGCTTGTCTTGGCCGAGAAGGCGAAGGCCAAGGCCTCCGAGGACGAGTTGCGTGCAGCCCGGGCCCTGGGCCTGCCCCGTGTCTACGCCTTCGGCATGGCCGACGGCGCGAACATGCGCGAGATGGGCGGCCTGACCGTCGGCCTGTCGCTCAGCTTCCCGCTCTACGACGGCGGCCGGGTGAAGTCCGGTGTCGACCAGTCCAAGGCGATGCATGAGCGCGCCGAAGCGGAACTGGCGTCGGCGCGGCTTCAAGTGGAGAAGGAAGTCCGCCAGGCCATCCTTGACCACGACACCGCCCAGGCCAACGTCATTTCTGCCGAAGCCTCGGTCACGGCCGCGGCCAGCGCCTATGAGGTCGTCGCCGCCCGGGTCGAGGCGGGAAAATCCATCCTCCTCGAACAACTCGACGCCCTCGACTTCCTCACCAAGGCAAGGGCCGACGCGACGAAGGCCCGACTGGACCTCGCGCTGGCGGGGGCTCGCCTCGACCGGGCGGTAGGGGGGCCGCGATGAGACTCGCCGCGATCGTCGCCGCGTTCCTCTTCGCGACGATCGCGTTCGCCGTGGACGGCGTCGCCGGCCCGTTCAAAGTCAGCCTGCGGACCGACCCGTTGGTCGTGCCGGTGGGCAAAGCCAAGGTAAGCGTCGTCGTCACCGACAAGAACGGCAAGCCTGTCCCGGACGCCACCGTGAAGGTCTTTGCCCGCATGCCGGGCATGAACATGGGCGAGCGGGAAGAGACCGCCACCGCCACCGAGCCGAAGGGAACCTACACGGCACCCGCGACCTTTTCGATGGCGGGCCAATACGACGTCACCGTCTCGGTCAGTACCCCGGCGGGGAGCGGCCAGGCCGTGCTCGGTCTGGCGACCGGACAGTCGTCGGCCGGGGACACCGGCAACGCCTTTCCTTGGGCGATCGGCGCGGTCGTCGTCGGACTCGGCGCTCTGGTGCTGTGGCGAATGAAGGTGACTGGTCAGCGGGCCAGCCTCAAAGGCCTGCTTAACCGCACGGTGTTGTTGTCCCTGGCCGGCCTTGCCGCCGCCCTCGCCGTCGGCGTTTGGGCGGTGCGTAACCTCCGCCGCGAAGGCGCGATGACGCCGATCGAAGCGCAGGTGATGGAAATGAACACACCCGCGCCGGAGGGAGAACTGCCTGTCGTCCTTGCCGAGGCCAAGAAGGAGCCGTTCGCCGAATCGGTGAGTTACGCGGGCCAAGTCGTCGGATTCGTCGAGCAAGACGTGGTGCCCCGCGTCAGCGGCACGATCGTCGCGATGCCGGTCTACGTCGGCGACAAGGTCAAGCGTGGCCAACTGCTCGCCCGCCTCGACACCAGCCAGACCGACCCCATGGTCGCCGAGAAGGCATCGAACCTGCGGAGCGCGGGCGAGGGCGTGAACATCGCCCTTGACGAGCACCACCACGCCATCGAGACCGCCGCGCAAAGTGCGGCCCAGCTCGCGACTGCCGACGCTGACGTCGCCGAGGCCAAGTCGCAAGTCCGTGTCGCCGAACTCGACCGCACCCGTGCCGACGCTGAAGTCGATTCCGCCAAATCTATGTTGAAGGCGGCCCGGTCGGAAGTCGAAGGGGCGAAGTCCCAGCAGACTCTGGCCCGACAGGAGTTGGAACGTGCCCAGGCCCTCTTCGCCAAGAACGCCCTCTCGCGCGAAGAGATGCAGGCGGCGACCGCCGCCGCCCGGAGAGCCGACGCTGACGTCGACTCAGCCCATGCGAAGGCCGAAGTCGCCGAAGGTGGGCTTCGGGCGGCGACCGCCGCCGCCCAGGCGGCCCGGGCCCAGGTCGACGCGGCCCGGGCAAGGCTGACGCGGGCCGAAGCCGGGCGCAAGGAAGCGAGCGCCCGTAAGAAGGTGAACGACGTCGAGATCCACGCCGCCGAAGCCCGCCTGCGCCAATCGAAGGAGTCGGTGGCGGCGGCCTCGGCCGGGCTCCAAGGAGCGACCGTGCAGCGGGGCTACGCCGAACTTCGGGCCGAAGTGGACGGCGTCGTGACCCAGCGCCTCATCAGCCCTGGCGTCGTCGTCGCTCCGGGACAGTCCGTCCTGAGGGTCGCTCAGGTCTCCCCTGTCCGGCTCCAGGCCAACGTGGCCCAAATCGACCTCGACAAGGTCAAGGTCGGCGACCAAGTCCGGGTCAAGGACACCCGGCCTGGACAAGAACCGATCACCGTGACGGTGACATCGGTCTCGCCCAGCGTCGACCCGACATCGCGGACAGGGATTGTGGAGGCGGTCTATGCCAACGCCGACAACCGGTTCAGCCCAGGCCAGTTCGTTTCGATGGACATCCAGGTCGGCCAGCTCGGCAACGCCCTCGTCGTCCCCACTGAGTCTGTCGTCATTGAGACCCGGAACGGCAAAACGGTGGCCAAGGTGTGGGTCGCGACCGCTTCTGCGGGAGGGCGTCTCAGTGTCATCCAGCGCGAGGTCAGGGTCGGGGGCAGGGCCGGCGACAAGACGGCCGTCCTCGACGGGCTCCAGTCGGGAGAGCGGGTCGTCGTCTCCCCGTTTGGCCTGGCCGACGGGATGGCGGTGAGGTCGCTTGAGGCGCCGACCAAGGCGACAGAAGGCACGGTCACGATCGAACTGGACGCTTCCGGCTACTCACCCGCGTCTGTCGAGATCGCCGCGGGCCGACCGGCCAAGCTGGTGTTCGTCCGGCGGGCGGCCGAGTCGTGCGGCACCTCGGTCAAGTTTCCTGACCTCGGGATCGAGGCCGAGACGCCCCTCAACCAGCCCGTCACGATCGACATCCCGCCCCAAGCGGCTGGGAAGCGGCTCACGTTCGCCTGCCCCATGGACATGTACACCGGGACTGTGGTGGTCAAGTGAGCGACCAGCGGCAACCAGGGGGCGGGCATAAGCTCAACGCCCTCCACTTGATCCACAAGTGGTCGATCGAGCACGGCTACGCCGTCGTCGCGTTCTACGTCGCCATGGTCGCCCTGGCGGTCATGGCCGTCTCCCACATGCCGCGGAGGTTCGCCCCGTACGTCGAGAGCCCGATGGTCGGGGTCGTCACGATGATGCCCGGCCTCTCGGCCCAAGAGATGGAGCTTTATGTCTCGAAACCGATCGAAGAACAGCTCATCAACGTGAAAGGTGTCCGCTACGTCCGGTCGACCTCACAGGACGGGTTCAGCATCGTCACGTTGGAGTTCCCCTACGGGACGAACATGCAGCGGGCGCAGACCGACATCCAGTCTCTGATGAACGTCGTCCAGTCTAGCCTGCCTTCGACAGGGGCGAACCTGAAGCCGTCGTGGATCATCCCCATCGACCCCCTCAACCTTCCTGTCCTGACCCTGTCCCTCAAGGGCGACCCCTCTCTGGGTTGGGACATGGCCAAAGTGCGCGAGTTCGCCGACAACGACGTCGTGCGCCGCCTCAAGACCGTCCAAGACGTGTACGCGGTTGTGCCCTTCGGTGGTCACCGGCGTCAATTGCAGGTCATCGTCGACCGTGACAAGCTGGCCTCCTATGGCCTCTCGATCCTCGACGTGAGGAACGCGATCGACCGCTCCAACGTCAGCGCGACCGGCGGGACGGTCACCGACGGCGAGCGGGAGGCGATCGTCCGCGTCGACACGAGGGCGACGACCGCCCAGGACATCTTGGACTACCCTGTGACGGCCGCGGGCACCACCGCACCGCCTGCCGCGGCCCCGTCTGGGGGAATGGGCATGGGTGGGTCGGCCAGCGCCAGCCCACCGGCCCAAGTCACCCCGCCGCCGACCACTCCGCGGGTGGTCTATGTCCGCGACGTCGCGCGGGTCGAAGACTCGGTGTGGGAGAAGAGGTCCGGCTACCGCTACCTCGACAACACGACCGGCGAATCGAAGGAAGCGATCGAGGTCAGCGTCATCCAGAACCCCGGGGCCAGTTCGGCGTTGGTCGTGCCGGCCGTCATGTCGGTCGTCAAGCAGATCGAGAACGAAAACCCCGGCCTGAAGTTCGAGACCGCCTACGACAACGCCCACTTTGTCGACATCCTCTTCGAGAACGTCTGGCACGAACTGGCCGTCGCGATCATCCTGACCGCCGTCGCCCTGATGCTCTTCCTGGGCGAATGGCGCGGCACCCTCATCGCGATGGTGACCCTGCCCACGTCCCTGGCCATGGCCGTCCTCTTCATGGTGCCCTTCGGCATGACGTTCAACAGCGGCACGCTGATCGGACTCTTACTCAGCATCGGGAGGCTCGTCGACGACTCGATCATCGACATCCATGCCGTCGAGCGCCATCTGCGGATGGGCAAGTCGCCTAAGCAGGCGACGATCGACGGCATCGCCGAGGTGCGAGTGGCCGTCATCGCGTCCACCCTGATGATCGTGTTGGCCCTGTTACCCCTGATCTTCTCAGGAGGCATCGTCGGCCTGATGTTCGTCGAGCTCGTCTGGCCGCTGATCTTCGGGCTCCTTGCCTCGATGCTCGTCTCGTTCACGCTTACCGCGCTGCTGTGCGCCAAGCTCCTGCGCCCCGAACACGTGCGGGAGTCGGAGCGGAGGCATCCGGTTCTGGGCCTGCTCTACCGGGTCGTCGACCCGTTCCAGCGAGGGCTTGACCGGCTCGAAGGGGCCTACGGCAGGACCATCACTTGGCTCCTCAAGCACCGGTTCGCCAACTTGACCCGGGTTCTGGCCACCCTCATCCTTGGCTTCACCTTCTATTACTTCATCGGGTCGGAGATGATGCCGCTGGCCGACACCGGACAGGCGTCAGCGTTCCTTGAGATGAACCCGGGCACCTCCTTTGCCGGCACCGAGAGGGCGGTGAAGCAGATCGAGGAGATCATCCGCAAGCACCCCGAAGTCGAGAAGGCCAGCATCGAGCTTGGGGCCGAGTCCATGTTCGAGACCTGGTCTCCCTTCTTCACCGGTTACCAGATGCCCGCGGTGAACGGCGCGGCCATGATGCTGACCTTCAGCGACAAGGAGAAGCGCAAGAACGACATCTTCAAGGTCATCGACGCCATCCAGAAGGAGGCGCTTGACACCGTCCCTCACATCCGTCGGTTCCAGATCAAAGAGATGGGTTCCGACGTCATGGCGACCTCGGCGGCGCCGGTCCACGTGAACATCTATGGGCCTGACCTCGCCGTGCTCGACCGGCTTGGCGACCAAGTCCTGCAGGTCGGCGAGAAGATGCCCGAGCTCTTCCAGCCCGGCCGGACATGGAGTCTCGGGGTCCCTGACTACCGGATCGACGTCAACTTGCAACGTGCCCAAGAGGTCGGGCTCAGCCCCGACCAGATCGCCCAGCAGGCGTACTACGCCATGCGAGGTGGACTGACCAACGAGTACTTTCGACTGCCCAATATCCGCCAGGACACGATCCTTGTCCGCTACGACGGCCCCGAAAGGTCCAGCGCGGACGACCTGGCGGCGACCTACATCACCACCCCAGACGGCAAGCAGATACCCCTCAAGTCCGTGGCCGACATCGTGCCTTCGTCGGCGCCTACCGCCATCGAGCACGACGGGCTGAAGCGGGTCATCGGGGTGACGGGCTACTACCGGATGGGCAGCCTTCCCAGCATGGACGTGGTCATGAACCTCGTCGCCAACGCCTACGGGGGAAACAAGAAGCTTGGTGTCGAGCCGGTCAACTTCCCTCCCGGATACGGCATGGAGATGAGGGGCGACATGACCCAGATGATGGACAGCTTCCGACGCCTGCTCCAGGGGTTGGGGCTTTCGATCGTCATGATGTACCTCGTCCTCGTCGTCCAGTTCCGAGGCTTCTTGCAACCCTTACAGATGATCGCCTCCCTGCCCCTGGAACTGGCCGGGGTGTTCGTCGCCCTGTTCATCGCCCACCAGTCGTTCTCGACGGTGTCGATCCTTGGGATCATCGTGCTGACCGGTATGGACATCACCACGGCGGTCCTGATCATCGACCTGGTGATGAAGTACCGCGACCAGGGAGTCCCTCGCGACGAAGCGGTCAGGCGGGCCTGCCCCGACCGTTTGCGCCCCATCCTCATGACGACCGGGATCACCTTGGTCGTCATGCTCCCGGTCGCCCTTGCGCCCAAGACCGGACTGGACGCCTACCAACCGCTCGCCACCGCCGTCGTCGGCGGCTTGCTGGTCGGGACCATCCTGTCCCTCTTCGACATCCCCATCATGCACACCTACATCGACGACTTCGTCATCTGGCTGAACAGGACGTTCCTGAACCGCCAATGGTCGTGGCCGGTCACCGAGCCCGACCCTTCCTTACCTGCCGAAGAGATCGGCACCGACCAAGCAACACCATGAACATCAAAGCAACCGCCCTCGTCACCGTCGCCCTGGCCGCCTCGTCGGTCATGGCTCTCCAACACGGCCGCTCCGCCCCCACCGACAAACCCGTCCAGGCGAAAGTCGTCAAAGGCGTCCAAGTCGCCACCGTGACTGTCGCCAACGGAAAGTATTCGCCTTCGGTCATCAAGGTGAAGAAGGGCCTTCCCGTGGTGTTGACCTTCGTCGGTGGTGACCACTTGGGGTGTGGAGGGACTGTCGAGTTCAAGTCCCTCAAGCAGAAGCTGGTCGTCAAACAGGGCACCAAAGCGTCCCTCAAGTTCAAGCCGGAGAAGGCCGGAGAAGTCGCTTTTGCCTGCCCTATGGACATGTACAAGGGCAAGGTCGTCGTAAATTAGTCGCACGGGCCTCGACTGCAGGGGGCCAGCCCACATAAGCGGGCTGGCCCCCTGCGGTCAGTTTTGTGATCCAGATGCGGCTTGCATCGAATCTAGCGGACGACGGCGTGAAGCGCACACCACCCGCTGGGCCCATCAATCAGGCCGGACCACCACCGTCCTCGCACTCAGGAGCCTCACCGGGCCCAACAGGCCGCTCGGCAAGAGTGGCGAGTCCTTCGTGTAGTAGCGCCACGTCGCAAAGGTGGTCCGGCCTGTCTTTGGCCGAGGCTCGCCCTTCACGAGCCAGTCAGGCCATCGCTTCAGATGGTTGCCGTCAAATTCGGCGTCAGGCGGAAGTTGCTCGTCCCCGATCAAGCGGTTCGGCCAAAGGTTCGTGACGTCGATCTCGATTCTATTGGCTCCGGCCCGAAGGAGCCCCGTCACATCGAACTGCCATGGCCCCTTCCACAGCGTGCCCACGGCCTTGCCGTTCACCCGTAGCGTGGCAAAGTTCTTCACCTCACCAAGGTCAAGCCGAAGCACCCGGCCGTCAGCGACCATGGCCGCAGGTACTTGGAGCACCTTGTGGTACGTCGCCCGGCCGCTGAAGTACTTGATGCCGCTTTCAGGCCGCTTTGTCCAAGACTCCAAGTGGTCAAAGGACGCCTTTGCCGGCGCCCCCAGGCCCGGTGGGAAGGACAAGTCCCAACGGCCACCGACATCCATAACCTTTGGCCCTTCGACCTTGACATTGACCGCAGACCCCGTTCGGGTCTCGCCACGCAAGGAACCGGCGGCCCAACTTGTCACCTCGACCCGACCGTTCTTCCACCGCACGTCGTCCAAGGCGGGTTTTGACGTGTCGGGCACCTTAACCAGTTCAAGCAGACCGTTCTCCGGCACGGTCACGTCACTCTCCTTGCCGTCGACGCGGTACCGGACGTGCAACCGCTTGACGACGTTGACGACCGGGTCGCCGAACACGGCGTTGGAGGCCGGGATGACGTATTCCTGCTGGTCGGCCATCTCTTGCACCTTCTCGGTCACGTCCGTCCCGCGACCGTCGGCACTTTCATACCGCGCGGAAAGGATCTCGACATGGGGTGGCTGAGGTTGGGATACGGCGCCCGTGTCCCGCTTTAGCGAGGTCAGCCACCAATGCTTGATCGGCCGGCGGAAGACGACGAAGACCGACTCCGACGGGCCAAGCACGAGAGGGACGGTCGTCATGCTTCCCCTGACGCTGAAGGCGACCGCGTCTTCGACCACGCCCGTCTCCGGACGCCACAGTTCCGGCTGCATGCCCCCGACCCGGAACGTCGCTTCGGGGTGGACCCACCGGTCGCCTTGGTTGCTGACGAAATAGACCTCGGCGTCACCGACCCGACGGTGGCAATACGCCAATCGGTTGAAGTAGTTCTTAGGAGCGTAGGTGAAGTCCGGCGAGACCTTAGCGTCCAGAAACACATGGGCCAGTTTTGTGCCGCTGTAGACGCGGCCCTTGCCAAAGCTGCGGTGCTGGCCCGGGGGCAGGTCTTCCCCGCCCCAGAGTGCCGTCCCGACTTCCCTCACCTCGCGCCCCGCGTCGGGGAACCCGACCAAGCTGGGCGTGTCCTCGGGGCGGGTCCCGCAAACCGTCGCCCCGTCGGCGACCAGCGACTTGACCTTGTTCGCCACTGCGGGGGTCATGAACTTCGTGGGAGGCAGGAGAAGGACGCGGTATCGGGCCCCACTCGGCAAGACCACCATGCCGTCTACGACCTTGGCGGTCATAAGGGCACCCACGTCGCAGCCGTCGTAGTCAAAGCCGTCGGGCACCAAGCGCCGCATCTCTTGCGGCGACGGCATGTCCACCGGGGCACTTTCCCCGTAGTAGTAGAGGACGTCGGCGACGAACCGCCCCTGCTGAAGGACACTCTGGCACCGGGCGACGTACTTCAACCAGGACGCCGCTTCCCGCCACCAGGTCTGGGTGCGGTCGATGTGACTGCCCCACGGCCCCATCGTCATCCCGGGCACCTTGTCCGTCCACGGCTGCATCGCGTAGCGGTGGAAGATGTACCGGTTGAGGCCATAAGTGAACATCAGGTCGCCGAGGGCCTTGAACTTGGCAGGTTCCTCCTTCCACGCTCCCTCCGCCTCCCCCGCCGTAAAGCTCTCGGCCCCGACGACCGGCTTGCCGTAGACGTGGGCCACGCTGGCCGCCAACTTCACCGACTCGCTGGCCATGCCGTTGGGGATCCAAAACTCGCCCATGGGGATGTCGGCCTTGCTGCCCGCCTGGATGTTGTCGAAGCCCCCGTTCCCATAGGGTTCGCTGCTCGCGACCATGCCGACGGAGTGGCAAAGCTCCGCGAACCGGCCGTAGTAGTTGGTCGCGAAGAGGTCGGCGATGGTCCGACGGTAGTCCCACAGGAACCGCTCGGTCTTCTCCGGGCTGTCGACAACGAACCCGGCCAGGGCGGGAAGGTACGGCGACGGGTCATAGCCGCGAAGGCGCTTAAAATCTTCGCGCATCGCCGGGGTCCAGTTCTGCCCGCCGACCTCGTAACTGTCGATCAGGGCGTCCTTCAGCGACTTCCCTGCCAGGGGCCCGGCGTCGTGGATGACGTTGGCCATCAACCCCATCCAGTGCTTTTCGAGGGCAGACTTGCTGAGTTTGTCGACTTCGAGTCCTTCTCCCTCAGGCGGGGCCGGGTGGTTGTCCTTGCCCGTCGGCACATGGCCAAGACGTAGAATGGTCCACTCACCAGCCGGGGCGTCCCACTCCAGTTTGCCGCCGTTGAACCGGCTGGTCACGTCGACAATCTCGTTGACGGGCAGTATGGACGGGCTTAGGTCGGGCTGAAGCCCGTCCCCCCGCACAACGCCCGTCCGCGCTAAGAAGTCGTCCGGTCTCCTCTGGAACGGGGACGACCCCTTGACCGCAAACACAGCGATGTCCTTGCTATACGCGACGTCCGCATAAACCTGGGGGGCCTTGACGGGCGGCAACGTCATGGAAACATGGCGTCCGCCCTCGGTCACGACAGTAGACCAGGCGACGACCTGCATCGCGTCCTCCGGCTTGATCCACGGCCCTCCGCTACTGCTCCATCCCGCGCAGTTGTGAATGCAGAGTTCAATGCCGAGCCGGTCGGCCTCTTTCACCGCCCAAGCGGTGAGTTCACGCCATAGCTTGCCGTTGTAGCCCGCCGGCCCGGCGGGAATGCTTTGGTCGACGGTGAACATTTGCGCGCCACCGATGCCCGCCTCCTTCATCGCCTCCAAGTCCTTCGTGATCCCCACCTTGGTGACGTTGCCGTTCATCCAGTGCCACCAGGTGTGGGGCCGTGCGCTGGGAGGTGGGTTCTGGAACGAGGCCTGAAGGCTGTCGACGGGGGTGGCACTCGACAAGACAAGGGCGGCAAGAGCGGCAAGCATGACGGATCCTGCCCGGCATCTTACTGGCTGCCACCGCCCTCTTTGCTAGCTGAAGGTGGCCGACGCGGCCCGGCCACCCTCAGATTCAGTCTGGCTCAACCCATGTGCCAGGCACGGTCGCCGTGGATGGTCTGGATGTAATCCAACTGGGCGGCATGCCCGCGCAGGTGGTCGGCCGGGAAGGTGATGACGTCGGCCATCCTGCGCTCACCCATTGGTGTTTGGATGGTGGCGTTGACCTGCTCGTCGGTCACGGTGTCCAGCCAGCCCTGATAGAAGGCGCAACCCTTTTCCAGGAGGGCGACCGCCTCTTCCCTCGTCTTGACATGCGACTCCTGCTCCCTCATCGAGTTCTCGATCGCCACGGGGTCGAAGCCCTCGAAGCTCATCCCGCTGGCAATCCAACCACCAAGGCCCTCGGTACCGATCCCACAATGGGCGACCAGTTCGACGGGCGTCCGGGAAGTCGGAGTCGGCGACCAGTTGATCTTGTCGTCGGGAATGTGGGAGAAGGCAGAGAGCACGCGGTTCTTAGCGCGGTCGAATTCAGCTTTTGCGGCGGCGACAATGTCGTTCACACCGCTATTCTACGTGCCGTTTTCAATTTAGTTTCCCAATTTGGAAACTTTTTTACACCTCGACCGGCTCGAAGCTGATTGTGCCGTCGGTGTTGCGGGCAAAGTAGGCGTCGATGGTCGGGATTCTAGACACGCGGTAGATGTACGCCGCCGCGCGGACGAGGTCCGCCCGCTGGACTAGTTCCATCCTAGGCTCGGCAAGACCGAGTCGAGAACTGTAGAAAGCACAACCCTGATGGGCGATCAAGACGACCCGCTTCAGCTCGTGGACATCCACCAAGAACTGCAGTTCCTCGACAATCCCCTTCTCGGCCACGGTCAGCTCGGGGTATCCGGCCAGGCATGACGGCCCTCCCGGAAGGGTCAGTCGGTCATACCGGGGCAAGAGCAGGCCGTTGTCGAGGAAGTCGTCAAACTGCGCCCCGACCCGCCCGTCGGAGCAATACATCGCGGCCGCATGGATCCGCTCCGGCTGGTAAGGGATTTTGCTTTCGTACACGAGCCGTCATCGTACCGCTGGAGCCAGGTTGCGTCCGGCCAAGGCCCGAAAGTCGCCGTCCGCAGTCTTATGGGGAACACGTGTCCGGACCGAGTAGTCTTTATCCCGGTCCGTCACCGACGGCACCTTTTTCGGAGAGAACATGGCAAAGATTGATGAAGTCGAAGGCATCGGAGCCGCATACGCGGCAAAACTGACGTCGGCTGGCGTGACCACTTTGGAAGGACTGCTCACCACGGCCGGAGCGAAGGCGGGGCGCGTGGCCTTGGCTGAGAAGACCGGCATCTCGGAGAAACTCATTCTCGAATGGGTCAACCGTGCCGACCTCGCCCGCGTCAAAGGCGTCGGGTCGGAGTACGCCGACCTGCTCGAAGCGGCCGGGGTCGACTCGGTGCCCGAGCTTGCCCAGCGCAACGCCGCCAGTCTGACCGCCAAGATGGCCGAGGTCAACGATGCCAAGAAGCTGGTCCGGTCGCTCCCGAGCGAGTCACAAGTCGCCAAGTGGATCGAGGACGCCAAGACGCTCGACCGGGTCGTCACCCACTGAAGCCCGAAGCGGCACCCTGCGACCAAGCCGCAGGGTGCCGCTCACCTGCCCTTGAAGAGGCTCCCCAAGAGCCCCCGTACCAACGATCGGCCCATCTGGGTGCCCGCCGACCGCACCACCGACTTGGCGATGTCACCGACAAAGTCCATAGCGGGGTTAGGTTCTGCCCTTTGCCGCCCCTGCCTCATAACGGGCGGGGCCGTGGCGGCGGCCTCGGCCGCTTGGGTCGCACGCGACTTCAACGCCTCAAAAGCCGATTCACGGTCGACGACCGCGTCGTAGAGGCCCTTGACCGGGCTGTTCGCCATCACCGCCTGCCGTTCCTGCGGAGTGACCACCCCCAGGCGCGACGAGGGCGGGGCGACCAGGGTGCGTTGCACGACCATAGGCGTCCCCTTGACCTCCAAGAAGGACACAAGCGCCTCACCCACGCCGAGTTGGGTGATCGCCTCAGCAGTTGAGAAGGCGGGGTTGGGACGGAACGTCTCGGCGCTCGCGCTCACCGCCTTCTGGTCGCGCGGCGTGAACGCCCGGAGGGCGTGTTGCACCTTGTTACCCAGCTGGCTCAACACCGTGTCGGGGATGTCGATGGGGTTTTGGGTGACGAAGTAGACGCCGACACCCTTCGACCGGACCAGCCTCACCACCTGCTCGATCTTCTGCAGGAGCGCGGGCGGCGCGTCGTTGAAGAGCAGGTGGGCCTCATCAAAGAAGAAGACCAGCTTGGGCTTTTCTGGGTCGCCGACCTCCGGGAGGTCTTCGAAGAGTTCGCTGACCAGCCACAACAGGAACGTGGCGTACAACCGGGGGCTCTGCATGAGCTTGTCAGCAGCGAGGATGTTGATGAACCCGCGACCATCGTAGCCGACCCGCATCAGATCGTTGAGGTTGAGCGCAGGCTCACCAAAGAAGTTCTCTGCCCCCTGTTGCTCCAAAACAAGGAGAGACCGCTGGATGGCACCGACCGTGGCGCTCGAAACGTTGCCGTACTCGGTGGTCAGTGACTTGGCATTGTCGGCGACGAATTGCAGGACAGCCCGCAGGTCCTTGAGGTCAAGGAGCAGGAGACCTTGGTCGTCGGCCAGTTTGAACGCCAGATTGAGGACACCCTCTTGCGTGTCGTTCAAGTCGAGCAGCCGGCTGAGCAGCAACGGCCCCATCTCGCTGACCGTCGTCCGGATCGGGTGTCCTTGCTCGCCAAAGAGGTCCCAGTAGACGACGGGAAAGCTCGAATACGCGATCTGATATCCGATCTCTTTGGCCCGGGCTTCCAGCTTGGGGTTGCCGCCGCCCGGCTGGCTGATGCCGCCAAGGTCTCCCTTCACGTCGGCCATGAAGACGGGGACGCCGATTCGGCTGAAGCCTTCGGCAAGGGTCTGCAGACTCACTGTCTTGCCCGTCCCCGTAGCCCCGGCGATCAGGCCGTGCCGGTTGCCGAACTTGGGGTCGAGGGCGACTTGGGCCTCTGCCTTGCCGAAAAACACGGGGTTGATGGACATATGACTCCCAATAATCTACCTGTCTGCCGGTAGTCGGCCCTGGTGTATCGTTCGGGGCGCGATGGAGACAGAGAAGCGCCCGCCATTGAGCCTGGACCAGGCGTTCCGCATGTTCTTTCTCGCATATGCCCTCGTCGCATCCGGCCTGGCTCTGGCCATGCACCTCAAGCAAGACCTGTGGGCCTGCGCGAGTTGTAGCTTTGTCGACTCCCAACCATTCGGGGCAGGGCTCGCTTGGATCGGCCCGCCCCTTCTCGCGGCCTTGCTTGTCACGACCAGAAAGGGTTGGAAGTTTGCGGCCCTGTCGCTGTCCGGCGCAGCTGTCGTCTCGTTGGGCCTCATTGCCGTCATGCTGCGGTCCGGCAACCTGTGCCCGGTGTGCCTCGCCGTCCACATCGGGGTCTTGGCGGCGGCCTTGTCGCTCCTTCCCCGCGGGGTCTGGTGGTCTTCCACGTTCTTTGGCGCCGCCCTCCTCTTCGCCAGCACCGGAGGTTGGGACAAACTATCCGACCCCGTCGGGGTCGGCGTCTTTCGACCTCGACACTGGGAGACCGTCCCGGCCGGAGACGTCGTCGTGCTCTTCAGCGACCCCGAATGCGAACGGTGCCGGCTTGCCGAGACGCGTTTGGCCGAGGACGGACAGATCACAGTCCTTCACCGCTGGACGCTCCTGCCCCACGGGCTCTACCGGACGATGAGAGCGGCCGTCGCCATCGAGGCCGCTTCGGCGGAGTTTGGCCAGTCCAAGGGTCAAGCGTTCAGGGAGGCCTTGTTCGCCAAGCCGCCTCCCTACACCGACGAGGTGATCCTCGACGCGGCGCGTGGAGTCGGGATGGAGAGGCAGTGCCGCCAATGGCTGACCACCCCGCCCGCCGCCGCCCTCCAGGCCCTTGACGACGACCAAACGACCAGCGACGAACTGGGCGTCCGGAACCTTCCTGCCGTGGCCCAACTCGACCCTCCTGACGCGTCGGGGTCACGAAGGCTCCACCTGCTCCCCCTGCCGCAATGAGAGACCGCAGAAAGTTTCGTATATCACTGTCGCGCTAAAGCAACATGGGTATACAATGCCGCCATCAACGTGGAGTTGAACTGCTATATGAAACGTTTGCCTAAGCTTCTTGGCCTCAGCGCCGCCACTGTCGTCGGCAGCCTTGCTCTGCAGAGTTGCGGAGGAAGCGGGTCGTCCATGCAATCTGACAGCCTGCAGTCCCGTGTCAGCACCGCCGTCGGCCCCGGGCCGGTTCCAACCCGGTGCTCGACCAAAGATCTCAGCGAAGCCGAAATGGAGGCCGTCGAAGCCTCACTGGTGCAGGTCGGCCCACGCACCGAGACGACGACCGTCAACGTCTACGTCCATGTCATCACGAACAGCGCCGGCGCCGGGGCGCCGACGACAACCCAAATCACCAACCAGATCTCGGTGCTGAACGCGGCGTACGCGGCGCGCGGATTCCAGTTCAACCTGGTCAGCACCGACGTGACGGCAAACAACTCGTGGTACACGGCCGGCCCTGACACCTCTGCCGAGACCCAGATGAAGAACGCCCTGCACAAGGGTGGCAAGTCTGATTTGAACCTCTACACGAACAACATGGGTGGGGGCTTGCTGGGCTGGGCGACGTTCCCGTCCAGCTACGCCGGCGCACCGAAGAAGGACGGCGTCGTCGTCTTGGCGGCCAGTCTTCCCGGCGGCACGGCCCAACCCTACAACTTGGGCGACACCGCCACCCACGAGGTCGGGCACTGGATGGGGCTCTATCACACGTTCCAGGGTGGATGTAATGGCCAAGGCGACCGAGTCAGCGACACTCCCGCGGAGAAGTCCCCTGCTTACGGTTGTCCGGTCGGGCGGAACAGTTGCAAGAACAAGGCGGGCAACGACCCGATCACGAACTTCATGGACTACACCGACGACTCGTGCATGAACAACTTCACGGCGGGTCAGGGCACTCGGATGGCCTCGATGTGGGCCACGTACCGCTCATAAGCGACCAGTCAGTGCTTCGGCCAGGGTGTCCCCCACCCTGGCCGGGCACCCACGCAAGCCCCGTGGCACAATGTCGCCGTGCCACGGTTCCTCGTCTGCAAGTCGTTCACGGTTGAAAGCGGCCACATGCTGAGCAAGCATCCGGAAAGGTGCCGCTTTCCTCACGGGCACACCCGGCGCATTGAGGTCGTCGTCTCCGCCGACTCCCTCGACGACCACGACATGGTCGTCGACTTCAAGGCGTTGTCTCTGGCTTGCGGCGCGCACATCGACCGTTTGGACCATGCCATGGCCGTCAACGCGGCCGATCCCTTACGCGAGGAGATTGAACGGGTCTATCCCGGAAGCACCGTCGTCTTTGACGACTCCGACCCGACGACCGAGGTCTTGGCAAGAGACATCTTCGACTTCCTCGACCGGGTCTTGGCCGACGGGTTCAAGGGGCTGAGTGATTCCGGTGTTCCCTACACGATTCCGGCCGGTAAGGTCTCCCTTGAACGAGTCCGAGTCTGGGAGACTCCGACCAGTTGGGCCGAGTACCGCCGATAGCGAAGGTTCCCGGCCCACCGGTTCATTTGCGCCCTGGCCCCCCTGGTGGCGGCGGGGGCGTGGGTGCCTTGATGTTTGAGTTGTCCTTGGGCGGCGCAGGGTCACATGCCACGAGGAACATGGCCACGCCCAATACCAACACAGCTAGCTTTGCGAGACGGATTCCCATCAGTTTGTCGCGCTGTATGGCTCGCCCCAATAGGTGTAGTCGAAATCCCACCATTCCGCGCCTGGCCGCTTCTTGACCTTGTCCCACGGGATGGTCTTGGCGCTGGAATCCAGGCGGACGGTCGGGATCATCTTGCGATGCGACTTCGTCGCTTCGTAGACGATGTTGTTCCAGAACGATTCGCCGGTGTAGTTCGGGTCGCAGGCCTGCCAACTGTCAAAGTAGAAGACCCCCCATCCACCGCCACGGTCGTCTCGGGTCGCGGTGAAGAGAGCGCGGGTCGAGATGTTTTCCTGGGTCGACAAATTGCGGCCAGGGGTGAAGTGATAGGTGTCCGTGTACGACTCGACTCCCGCCGCCCCGATCCGGTTGATACCGATGGTCGTGTAGCGGCCCCAGTTGAATGAGCCCGGCGACGGGGCGAGTGTGGCGACGGGGGCGCGTTGAGCCGAGTCCATCGTGATCTCACCGTTCTTCATGTAGGGCCAAAGCTCAGTCGTCCACGTGATGAACAGGCTCGAGTCGTCGCTCCACCAGTCCGCCCCGCAGTAGTTCTCGTGCGGCTCCCCGTTCGCGCACATGAACGCCCCGGGCGTCATGTCGTCGTAGTCGTTGGCATAGATGTGGACCGCGGTGCCCAACTGCTTCACATTCGAGATGGTGCTCGAAGTCTTGGCGGCAGGCTTGGCCTGGGCAAACACAGGAAAGAGGATCGCCGCCAAGATGGCGATGATCGCGATCACGACGAGAAGCTCGATCAACGTGAATCCCCGCGAGCGGGGCCCACGCCTGTCATTTGTTCTTGAGTGGACCATACAGTGCCTTCTCCGGTGCTCTGACGTGTTCGTCGTTCGAGCCCTGACCTTTCAATATTATATGGTTGAACCACAAATTTCAATCCTGATTCGCGAAACTTGGTGACCTGACCTGATCGGCCCCGACTTTGCCCAGATTGACGGTCAGCCATGGCCCGCCCGTGACCCAAGGGTGCGATAAGATCGCAACCATGAAGAAAGCCGTCGTGCTGTTCTCGGGTGGACTGGACTCGACGACTGTCCTCGCCATGGCGAGCCGGGACGGGTTCGACCCGTTTCCCCTCACCGTCGCCTATGGCCAGCGCCACCAGGTCGAGGTCGAAGCGGCCCGACGCGCCGCGGCGGCGATGGGATTTCGCGCCCCCAAAGTCGTCAACATCGACCTTACCGCTCTGGGTGGCTCGGCACTCACTGCCGACATTCCCGTCCCAAAGGACCGGGACGAAGGGTCGATGACCGACATACCGGTCACCTACGTTCCGGCCCGGAACACGGTCCTGCTCAGCCTGGCCTTGGCTTATGCCGAGGTCTTGGGGGCTGACGACATTTTTTGCGGGGTAAACGCGGTCGATTACAGTGGCTATCCCGACTGTCGGCCCGCCTTCGTCGAGGCCTTTGGGCAACTGGCCAATGTAGCGACAAAGCGGGCGGTCGAAGGTAACCGGCTGACAATGCACGCTCCCCTTCTCCACCTCACCAAGCGGCAAGTGATTGAAGAAGGCTTGCGACTGGACGTGGACTACGGCCTGACCCATTCATGCTACGACCCCGACCCGACCGGTGCGGCATGCGGGCATTGCGACTCGTGCCTCATCCGCAAGCGCGCCTTCGGAGAGCTGGGTCTGGAGGACCCTGTCCTTGTCCGGAGCTAAGCTCCGGATCGCCGAGATCTTCACCAGCATCCAGGGCGAAGGGATCTGGGCCGGCGTGCCTTCGACGTTTGTCCGCGTCTCTGGCTGCAACCTCCGGTGTGTCTGGTGTGACACGCCGTACGCCAGTTGGGCCCCCGAAGGCCCGACCCTCACCGTCGCCGAGATCATCGACACCGTCGAGGAGTTGGGCGTCCGGCATGTCGTCCTGACCGGAGGCGAACCAATGCTCTTCGAACCGATCGTCTCATTGGCCCAAGGTCTCAAGGATTTAGATCACGTCATCACCGTCGAGACGGCCGGGACGGTGTTCCGACGGCTCCCTTGCGACCTCATGTCCATCAGCCCGAAGTTGTCCAACTCCACGCCACCGAGCTCAAGCGGTTGGGCCGAGCGTCATGACCAGACCCGGTCCGACCTCACCCCCACGAGGACGCTGATCGAAACCTACGACACCCAACTCAAGTTTGTCTTGACCGAAGCCGACGGCGCCGCGGAAGTCCGGGAAATCCTTGGCCAACTGCCCCATGTCCCCCCTGACCGGGTCCTCGTGATGGCCGAAGGCGTCAATGCCGACATCCAGCACATCAGGATGCGTGAACTTGCTCCTGTCTGCCTCAAGCACGGTTGGCGCCTGTCGCCAAGGCTCCACATCGACCTCTACGGTGACACCCGGGGCACATAAGCAGGTCAAGGTGGTGGGCGATGAGGGACTCGAACCCCCGACATCCTCCGTGTAAAGGAGGCGCTCTAACCAACTGAGCTAATCGCCCGAGACATCCAGTAGGATACTCAGGGCCGGCTTTTCCACAGGGCCTGGTACAATGGCGAGGCATGCTCCGGACGTGGCTCTCAGGCCTCCTGCTTTGCGGGACGGTGGCAACGGCTTGGAGCCAGGCTCCCCAGCCAGTCAAAGTGGATTTTGGTGCCCGAGGCGCTGACGCGTCGCGGGCTTATCGTGTGGGCGACCAGTGCCTCGTCACCTTTGACCAGATCAAGTCGTGGGGTTGGAACGCCGTGTCCCACGGGCGCGACACCGATGTCAGTGCCGAGGGACGCATCTTGCGCCTGTCGACCCAGTTCGTCGCCGGCCAACCCGCGATCGACTTGGCTGAGTCGGCCGCGCAACTCGGCGCGATCGCCTACTGGAACAAGACGAGGGACACCTACAACTTCAAGGCCAGCGTCCGCAACCTAGACCTCACCAACGAAGGCTTCCAGATCGACTCCACGATCAAGGTGAGGCCCACGTTCAAGTTGGAGACCGACCCCGTCCGCCTTGTCGTCGACCTCAAGGGCGGCGAAATGTCCAGCCGGCTGACGGAAAACCTGCCGGACGGCTGGCGGATCGGCCAAGTCAACGAAGACACCGTCAGGGTCGTCGTGACGAGCCCCTACCTGGCTGGGTTTGTCCCGCCCAAGTCGCTGGAAACGCGCAATGTCCGGGTGAAGTTACCGGCCAAACTGATGGCCAACACGTCCTTGCCGAATGGTGAGCCGTTGACGATCTTGGAGCGTGTCGCGCCTCCCGGCTCCACCGGCATGCCCGTCGTCCTCGGCACCCCCAAGGTCAGCGACGGGGACGAAGGCGGCGTGGTGGTCGAAGTCCCGACCTCGCGCCGGGTGGACAACACCCCCGTCGTCCGTTATGTCACCCCCACCCAGATCGCTCTCACGATCGGGGGCGCGACCTTCGACCGTCCTGGCGAGGTCACTCAGGACAGTCGTCTGCTCAAGAGCGTCGGAACGGCGAACAGCGAGCCCAACTCCACATTGGTCTTGAGCATGAACTCAGCCAGCGCCTTCATGCTGACGACCAAGAACGACGCCCTCGTCATCCGGTTGTTCCGCCCCAAGAAGGGCAAGCTCAGCGGCAAAATCATCGTCGTGGACCCGGGCCACGGAGGAAAGGACCCCGGTTGCGACTGGGGCAACAGCCTCTTTGAGAAGGATCTCACCCTAAAAATCGGCCTTGCCACGGCCCGAGCGCTGCAGGCAGCCGGTGCGAGCGTCATCATGACCCGCGACGCGGACACGTATCCGACCCTGGGCCAACGTTCCTTGCTCGCCAACCAGAGTGAAGCAGCCGCTTTCGTCAGCATCCACATCAACTCAAACACGGTGGCGGAGACCCGGAGCGGAGGGATGACCTTTTATCACGCCCAAAACCCGGTCGGAAGGCTCCTTGCCGAGTGCATCCAAACCCAAATCGCCCGCATCGGCGTCATACCGAATATGGGGACATGGAGCGACACGCGTATTTACCGCGGCGGGTTCTCGGTCCTCCGGGAGACGAACGTGCCGGCTGTCCTCCTCGAACTCGGGTTCATCACCCACTCCCACGACCGTAGGGCCATCCAAGAGGACGGTTACGCCGAGCAAGTCGGGGCTGCTGTCGTCCGAGGATTGAAAACATACTTCGGAGAAGAGTGACCATGTCGAGCCGCACCACCACCAAAGCCGCCAACCGGGCCGCCTGGGTTTTTGTCATCCTTGGCGCGGTGACCTTGGGCGCGGTCGCGACCGTCGCCCAAATGGGCCGCGTCGTCCCTGCCGCCCTGCACAAGAAACCGCCCGTCGAAGCGACCGCGCAACCGCAACAGGCAGACAAGGCCGAAGCACCCAAGACGGAGAAGGTCAAGACCTTTAGGGTCGGGTTCACCCCGGACTTCACGACAGAGTCCCATGTTTCGGACGTGCCCCCGGGGGTCGACCCCAAGCTGTTCACCCTGAACGATTACCTGTCCCAAATCAAGGCGGTCCCCCAAGAGGCTCGTGTCCAATCGGTGACTGTCTCCGACGGAGTGGCGACCATTGACTTTCCTCCCGCCCTACGCCATGGCTACGGCACGGAGGACGAGCAGATGGTCGTCGAAGGTATCTGCCGGGTCATGGGCCAGTTCCCCGAAGTCAAGTGGGTGAAGTTCACGATTGACGGGCAGTCCGTGGACACGTTGGGCAACATCGACCTCAGTCGGCCCCTTGCGGTGACTCGCTGACGTCCGGTTCGACGGCCGGTCGCTTGCCCGGCCAGATCCTTAGGCTCAGCTTGGTGAGGGACCATGCCACCAAGGCACCGACGGCCCAGCCCAACAAGACCTGCGACGGAAAGTGGACGCCCACATAGATCCGGGCCAGCCCGGTCATCAGTGAGACGACGAGCCACGCCGTGCCCCACCGGCGGTCGACCATCATGAAGGCCACGGCCACCGCCATGGTGCTTGCCGCATGGGCCGAAGCCGTGCCGTACCCGTGGCCCCCCTCGACCCTCGCGACAACCTCCGTCGCGAGCTCCACCGTCGGACGCAGACCCTTGAGCCCCGACTTCAGCAAGTTGCACAAGGCGTCGGACAGAAGCCAGGCCGACACGCCCACCAACGCGGCCCGGCGCAACTTTGCTTGAACCAGGCACGTCACGAACAGTGCCAGGAAAAGCAGGCGCACAGCCCAGTTTTTGTTCCCTTCGCTCAACCCGACGAAGAGCGGGGCCCACGACTGCGGCCAGCCGTATATCTGCCGGAACAGCCAGACGTCCAAGCTGTGCACCGCCTATTCTGGTCAGCGGGCCCCGGTCGCCACCGGGACACAATGGAGCACACCATGTCGGAACTGGTACGCCAAGCGGTGAAGGGCGCCGTCGTCGGCTGGACCCTGGGGGCCGCGCAACGAGGCAAGAAGGCGTACACCCGCCTGACGTTCTACGACCCCGTCCCCCTTCGGATGGCCCAGTCCGACGCTTTGGACGCCTGGCACCTCTGGGCGGCGCACCTGCGCGGCGGCAAGTCGCCGGAGACCCTGGCCGACACCTGGTCGGCGTGTTGGCGCGGGAGGTCCGAGGAAGGCGGTTTTGGGCTGATGAACCTGCGCCGCGGCTTGCGGCCCGGCCTGTCAGGGGCGTTTGCAAACCCTTTGGGCGAAGGAAGCGAAGCCATGGGTCGAGCCGTGTTCTGGGGCTTGGCGTTCCATGGCGACCCGGCCACCGCGGCCCGGTGGGCAGTGGCTGACGCGAGCATCGACCACTTTGGCGACGGTGTGTCCGTGCCCGCGGTCGTGGCCTGGTGGGTCGCGGCGGCCCGGCCGGGGACGTCAGTGACCGAACTGGTCGCGGCGGCCAACGCGATCTTGCCGGTCGAGAGCTTGGCGACACGTTCCGTCCAGGCGGCCCTTGCCAAGTCAGGTGACCCCGACGCGGCCAAGAACCTCCTGCTGACTCTTCCCGTCCAGCTGGGCTTGGTCGACCCCTCCCACGCAGCCCTGACCCTCTGCTGGGTCCTGTGCGGCCTGTCGGCGGGTTCCGGGACGTGGGGCACCGCGCCGTTGGTCGCCGCCGGTTGTGGCGCCGCGTCCGACCATGGCGGACTTGTCGCCGGTACATTGGCCACCCTCCTTTCCGGAACCGTGCCCGACGAATGGACGGGGGTCTTGGGCGACGACTATGTCTCCGGCCACGCTCTTTCCGGGATAGACGCCAGCCGCACCCTGACCGCCTTGGCTGACTTGGTCCCGGAAACGGCGGTGCCGACCCAAGCCGAGGTTGTCACGGACTCCGTCGTCCCTGTCGATCAAGGCGGAGCCCCGCAGACCCCGCTGCCGCCCACCCCAGGGCCAGAGATTGCGGCCCTCGTCGCCGCGACGGCCAAGACCTTGACGGCCCGGGTCGGGGACGCCCAAGTCGACGTCATCTACCACTCGCCTCCTGCGGTGAAGGCGGGTGGGTCGCTCCAGCTCCAGGTCGTTGTCACCAACAAGAGCGAGGCGGACTTGGCCATTGAGCCTCGCCTGTCCGTTCCGGACGGGTGGCAAGTGGCCCACCGGTTGGCGCCGTTCCGGGCGCAGCCGGGCAAATCGACCTCGTTCGTCCTTGTCGCCCAGGCCCCCGCGGACTGGTCGCCCCGGCCAGAACAGATCACCCTGCACCTCGGCGAAGCTGATTTCCCCATGCCTGTCCTTGCCGCCGAGCAGTGGTACGTCATCGGTCCCTTCGCCAACACCGAAGACTTGGGCTATGAGAAGGTCTATGCCCCCGAGACGGAGCAGCGGGCCGACCAGGCCCTGAGTTCGCGGAGCGGACTTCCCCTCCGGTGGCGGGCCGAACACCTGCCCGGCACCGCCTTCGAGGTGGAGCCCTATTTCGAAGGCGGGCCAGGAGTCGTCTACCTCTTTGCCACCGCCCACCTGCCCCGCCCGGGTCACCACCGTGTCTTCGCCGCATGCGACGCGGGGGTGATGGTCTGGGTCGACGGCAAGAAATGTGTGGGCTATTTCGATAGGACCAAACCCGTCCCGCGCTTTGGTCCGCCTTATATTGGAGAGTGTCAGGTTTCCGACGCGACGACCGTGCTCGTCAAAGTCGTCCGCGGCCGAGAACCGGTCGGCACTTTGTATCTGTCCTTCTATAACGAGGACGGCGAAGTGGTCAGTCTGTCTGGTTTTGGCGTGTTGACATGAACCTTGCAAGTCATGTGGCCCGGCGCATTTGGGCCGGGATGCTGTGGGTGATGCGACGCCGAGGCGTCCGTCGCCTTCAGCGCCGTATGATAAGCACTGTCCCTGCCCGGATCCGGCCCCGGTTCTATTCCATGTTCTTGGCCCAAGAGCGGTTTGCCCGGCGTCACGGGCTGAGGATCTTGACCCTGGTCGTCGGGCTGTTCTTCATCAGCGTGGCGTTCAGCATGGTCTACGCCGGCTTGACTGAGGTCTTCAACCGGGGCTGGATCAGACTTCCCGAAGCCCAGGAAGAGCCGGTGCGTTCTGCGCCAATTCCCAAGCCCTTGCATACAGAGCCGGCAACGCCAGCGAGCGAACCTCAGCCGTATCGCACCAACGGTAGCCTGCTGTCCGACCGCTGACCTTGGTCAAGGTCACCGCCATGGTGAGTCGGTGGCGGGTCACGGTGTGCCGGACAGTGCCAAGGACTTGGTCGTCCGGTGACGGCGGGGTTTCGTCCGTCGGAAACCGCCACATGCCTTCCCACCACCCCCCAGGGGCGACCCGCTCGACCGCCCAATGACCGTCATGGGTGGTCATCCGGCACGTCCAAGCAAGTTGGACGACTGGAGCCTTGGGGGGCTTGGTCGGGAGGCTCGAGGGGTCACCGGCGTTGGCGGCCCCGCACCACCGGCGCACCGGGCACCTGCCACAGTCAGGGTTGCGAGGGGTGCAAACCAAGGCACCCAGTTCCATGACCGCCTGGTTCCAGTCACCCGGGCGTTCGGCCAGAAGTTGGTCTCCCGCCCAAGTCATGGCGGCCTGCTTCAGCTTGGGCCCCGACGCCGGGTCATTGTTCAAGCGGGCATAGACCCGTTCGACGTTGCCGTCCACGACCGGCACTGGCTCACCAAAGGCGATGCTCGCCACAGCGGCGGCGGTGTACCCCCCGACTCCCGGCACCTGCCTCCAGCCCGACGCGTCGGTCGGGACACCGTCGGCGACCATCTTTCGGGCTCCGGCCAGCAACGACCTGGCCCTCCGGTAGTAGCCGAGCCCTTGCCAGAGGGCCAGCACCTCGTCTTCGTCTGCTTCGGCGAGCGACTGGATGTCGGGAAACCGTTCCAACCATCGGCGCCAGTACGGGACGACGACGCCGACGGTGGTCTGCTGGGCCATCGCCTCACTGACCCAGACCGAATACGGGTCGCGGGTCTGTCGCCACGGCAGGTCGCGGCGTTCGGCGTCGTACCAGGCCGAGAGGGCGGCCTGAAACTCAGACCGGGGCGACATCCAACCCGAGTTCGGCCAACGCCCGCACGGGGTCGGAGTGCGAGGTCAGGGCACGACCGATGACCATGTAGTCGGCCCCGGCCTCGATGGCCGCCCGGCCGTCTCCCACCCGGCGCTGGTCGTTGGTCTCGCCGTGGGCCGGGCGGATGCCCGGAGTGACGATCACGCCATGGCCGATGTGGGCTCGGATCTCCCTGGCCTCGTGGACGGAACAGACGACCCCGTCCAGGCCACAATTGACCCCCATCCCGCTCAAGACCGACATGTGCTCGATGACCGACCGGGGCGTGCCTAAATAATCGTGAAGGTCGTGCTCGTTCAGCGAGGTCAGCACCGAGACGCCGACCAAGATCGGAGCCTCGTCGATCGCATGGGCGCGCGCCTCCTCGACCGCGGCGGTCACCATCGCCGGCCCGCCGCTCAAGTGGATGGTCAGCATCCAAACCCCGCGCTTGGCGGCTTCCCGTACTCCGATCGCGACCGAGTTCGGGATGTCATGGAACTTGAGGTCGAGGAACACGCGCTCGGCCCCCGCGTCGCGGAGGCGGTCGATGACGTCGAGCCCGTGGGGCAATGTCAGCCCGTGACCGATCTTGAACGCCCCACAGAATTGTTTCAACCGCTTGACCGTGGAGAGAGCTTCATCCAGGTCCCCCGTGTCAAGCGCGCAAATGATCTTATGCCTCATGATTGCGAACCCACTGTCACGCTCCGAGGGGAGGTGTAATTCCAGTATGTTACACCGAGACCTCCTCGTCGCAGGCCGGCTCGTCAAAGGGACTGGGGTCGAGACGGTGTTTTCACCGTGGGACGGCCGCGAGGTCGGCACCGTGGCGGTCGCCGGCCCCGACGAAGTCGAGTCGGCCCTGGCCAGTGCGGCCCAGACGGCCCCAGCCTGGGGCACCGCCCCCGTCCGCGAACGACAGGCCTTGCTTCGCCGTGTCGCACAGATTCTGAGGGACAGAGCGGACGAATGGGTCCAGTCGATGGTCGAAGAGATTGGCAAGCCGGTGAGGGCCGCCCGAGGCGAAATCCTGCGCGCCTCCATCACCTTCGACCTTGCCGCCGACGAGCTGACCCGGCCGACCGGCGTGGTGATCCCGGCCGACTTTGACCCTCGGGGAGACGGCGTCTCGATCAAGACCGGGCGGTTCCCTGTCGGGGTGGTCCTCTGCATCACACCGTACAACTGGCCGTTCAACCTGGCCGCCCACAAGGTAGCCGCCGCGCTGGCGGCGGGCAACACGGTCGTCGTGAAGTCACCGTCCCTGGCTCCGTTCTGCGGCCAGGCCTTGGCCCATATCCTGGACGAAGCGGGCTGCCCGCCCGGGGTCGCCCAGATCCTGAACTGTGACAACACCCTGGCCGAGCGAATTGTCCGCGACGACCGGGTCGCGGTGGTCAGCTTCACCGGGTCGTTACGCGTGGGCAGGCACATCCAAGCCACGGTGCCCCACAAAAAGGTCTTGTTGGAGTTGGGCGGCGACGCCTATGTCCTTGTCGGGCCCGACGCCGACCTAGATGACGCGGCGGCCAGGACGGTGGCCAGCGCTTACGGCTACGCCGGTCAGGTCTGTGTCTCGACCCAGCATGTCCGGTGCCACGAGGCCGTCTACGGGCAGTTCGTCGAAGTGCTGACGCGCCGTACGGATAGTGTCCCGACCGGCGACCCCGCCCTCGATGGCACCGTGTGCGGTCCCCTTGTCAACGTGACGGCGGCAGACCGCGTCATGGAGTGGGTCGAAGAGGCCGAGTCGGTGGGGGCCAGGGTCCTGGCCGGAGGCCACCGCGTCGGCAACACGGTATGGCCGGCATTGCTCGCCGACGTTCCCGGCTCCGTGCGCCTCGCCACCGAGGAAGTCTTCGGCCCGGTGGCGACCGTCGCGCCGTTTGGGACTTGGAGCGAAGCGTTTGCGATGGTCAACGCGTCTCGGTTCGGGCTGCAAGCTGGCGTGTTCACCAGAGACCTCCACGTGGCCGAGGCTGCCTTCCATCAACTCCGCGTCGGAGGGGTCGTGGTGAACGACGCCCCCTCACTCCGGTTTGACAATATGCCCTATGGGGGAGACCACGATAGCGGCAACACGCGCGAGGGCGTCCGATACGCCATGGCCCAACTGGCCACTACCCGCGTCCAACTGGTCCGGTCTTCTGACTTACATCGCTAGCATCTTGACTAGGTTTTCGCAGGAATGCGCTGTTTGCTTCGATAGTTGCATCAGCATTGATCTCGTTCAGCTTATGCTGAAGGTCATGAACATGAAAAGCATCTTTGCCCTATCTCTCGTTGCTGTCGTCGCGGCGGCAAATGCCGCGGTCATCTACGACAGCACTCCTGGTGACTCTTTGACAACCCGCGATAGCGAATACATGCCGGCGCTCCACCTCACCAACACAAATGCGGGCATCGTCCACATCAGCAAGGCGACATTCTACGGTGAGTTGACGTCGTCCAACGACAACGTCAAGTTCTTCCTCGCCGACGGAGACGGTTCAATCCTCGATTCCGTGGTCGTCAACATGGACAGCATCGGCGTTGGACTTTACGGCACAAACGTCAACTGGGATCTGGCGGCGGGCCAGAGCTACTATATCGGGGCGACGACTCAGAGTGGTTCGGCCAACTTTGGTTACGACGCGAACTTTGACACCCAAAACGGACTGCAAAGCCTGGCCAACGGCAACTTCAATGGATATGCCGACCCAGTGTTTGCTGGTGACTTTGGCGGCCGAATGGCCTGGCAGCTTGAGTCCGTGCCGGAACCGGCCTCGATGTCCGTCCTTGCTCTCGCTGGCCTTGGCCTCCTGAAGCGCAACCGCAAGGGCAACTGACCCATGCTACATGGGCCCGGCCGCTCGCCGGGCCCCCAAGAACTGTCACAGAATCATCGGACCGCCGAGATTGTGCCAATTGGTCCGGTGTTCTGATTTACGTCACTAGCATCTTGGCTTGGTTCTTTCCTGATTGTGCTCATTGATTCGACAGTTGTAGTAATAATGATGTCTGATCAGCTTTTGCTGAAGGTGATGAAATGAAAAGCATTCTTGCCGTATCACTCCTTGCTGTCGTCGCGGCAGCTCATGCCGCTGTCATCTATGACAGCACTCCTGGCGACTCTATGACAACCCGCCACGACTCAGAAATGCCGGCGCTCCACCTCACCAACACCAATGCGGACACTGTCCACATCACCAAAGTGACCTTCTATGGTGAATTGACGTCGACCAAGGACAAAGTCAAGTTCTTCCTCGCCGACGGAGCCGGTGCAATCCTCGACACCGTGGTCCGAAATATGAGCAGCATCGGTGTTGGGCTCTACGGCACCGATGTCAATTGGGACCTGGCGGCAGGCCAAAGCTACTACATCGGCGCGACGACCCAGAGTGGTGCGGCCAACTTCGGTTTCGACACCACCTTTGACACCCAAAACGGACTGCAGACCTTGGCCAACGGCAACTTCAATGGATTTGGCATCCCAGATTACGCTGGTGACGCTGGCGCCCGGATGGCCTGGCAGCTTGAGTCCGTGCCGGAACCGGCCTCGATGTCCGCCCTTGCTCTCGCTGGCCTTGGCCTCCTGAAGCGCAACCGCAAGGGCAACTGACCCATGCTACAAGGGCCCGGCCACTCGCCGGGCCCCCAAGAACTGCCACAGAATTATCGGACCGCCAACTCGGTCTCGCCGGCCGGTGCACCGACTTACTGCACTAGCATCTTGACTTGGATTTCGCAAACATGGGCTGATTGCTTCGATAATTGCATCAACAATGGTCTCTGTTCAGCTTATGGCTGAAGGTGATGAAAATGAAAAGCATCCTCGCCCTATCACTCCTTACTGTCGTCGCGGCAGCAAATGCCGCTGTCATCTATGACAGCACTCCTGGCAGCTACTTGACAAACCGCAGCGGCGGATACATGCCGGCCCTCCACCTCGCCAACACAAATGCGGGCAACGTCCACATCAGCAAGGCGACATTCTACGGCGAGTTGACGTCGTCCAACGACGACGTCAAGTTCTTCCTCGCCGACGGAGCCGGTTCAATCCTCGACTCCGTGGTCGTCAACATGAACAGCATCGGCGTTGGGCTCTACGGTACCAACGTCAATTGGAATCTCGCGGCGGGCCAGAACTACTACATCGGGGCGACGACCCAGAGTGGTTCGGCCAACTTCGGTTACGACACCACCTTTGACATCCAAGGCGGACTGCAGACCTTGGTCAACGGCAACTTCAATGGATTTGCCAACCCAGTGCTCGCTGACAACGCTGGTGCCCGGATGGCCTGGCAGCTTGAATCCGTGCCGGAACCGGCCTCGATGTCCATCCTTGCTCTCGCTGGCCTTGGCCTGCTGAAGCGCAACCGCAAGGTTAACTGACCCATGCTACAAGGGCCCGGCCACTCAGGGCCGGGCCCCCATGAACTGTCACAGAATCATCGGACCGCCATCTCGGTCTCGCCGTCGAAGATGTGGATCTTGTCCAGATCGACGGCAAACTGGGCCGAGGTGCCCGCTTCAATACGAGAAGACGGGTCGAGGGTCGCCGTGATGTGGAGGTCGCCAGCGACGAGATACGCGGTGTCCTCGGCGCCCAGTTTCTCCAAAACGTCCACGACGGCGGTGAAGGTGTTCTCATTGGTGACGGGCACCTTCGACAACGTGGCGTCGTAAATGTCCTCCGGACGGACGCCCAAAGTGACCTTCTTGCCCTCGTGGCCCAAAGCGGCATGGCCAGCCTTTAGGCCGAAGTTCATGCCCCCGCCGACAAAGTGGCCTCCTTCAACCCGGCCTTCGACGAAGTTCATCGGCGGTGCGCCGACAAACCCCGCCACGAACTTGTTCGCCGGCAGGTTATAGACGTTCTCAGGCTCGTCGACCTGCTGGAGGACGCCGTTGCTCATGACGGCGATCCGTTGGCCCATTGTCATGGCCTCCACTTGGTCGTGGGTGACGTAGATGGTCGTGATGCCGAGGTCGCGGTGCAGCCGGATCAGTTCCGCCCGGGTCTGGATGCGGAGTTTGGCGTCGAGGTTGGAAAGCGGCTCGTCCATCAAGAAGACCTTCGGCTTGCGCACAATGGCGCGGCCCAATGCGACACGCTGCCGTTGACCGCCGGAAAGCTCCTTCGGCTTCCGGGCGAGCAGGTGCCCGATGTCCAGCATCTTGGCGGCCTCCTTGACGCGGTTGTCAATGTCGGTCTTGATCTTCTTTGCTTCCCCGGCGTTGGTGATTTGCCAGAAGAATCCCTTGAGCTCCCGCAGTTTGAGGCCGAACGCGATGTTCTCGTACACCGTCATGTGGGGGTAGAGCGCGTAGTTCTGGAACACCATGGCGATGTCGCGGTCCTTGGGGGGGACGTCGTTGACCTTGAGGTCGCCGATGTGGAGGTCGCCGTCGGTGGCCTCCTCAAGTCCGGCGATCATGCGGAGCGCGGTGGTCTTGCCGCAACCCGACGGGCCGACGAGCACCATGAACTCCTTGTCGTTGATCGCGAGGTTGAGGTTATCGACCGCCTTGACATCCTTGCCAAAGACCTTGGAAATGTTCTTGAACGTGACTCCAGCCAACTCTGGTGCTCCTGACGACCGCTGAGCCGCGGTGGTCGGATTATAGCCCGGTCGAGGCGGCGCTTGCCAAACTCCAGTTGACGCTTCCTCTTGACGGCACAGAGTCCCACTGCCGCCGATCCTGCCATAATCGACGGCACCATGTCGGAAGACATCAAGCGTATCGTCGCCACTGACTGCGGCTCGACAACTACCAAAGCCATCTTGATCGAGCGCAACAAGGACGGCGATTACCGCCTGGTCGCCCGTGGTGAAGCGCCCACCACCGTCGAGCGACCGTTCGAAGATGTCACCGTCGGCGTCCTCAACTCGATGGCCGAACTCGAAGAGATCACCGAGGCCGAGGTGCCCGAGGGCTTTGAGAAGGGTCGTCGGTCACTCGTCAAGGACGGTCATGTCTGGCGGCTGACCAAGGAAGGCTGTCGGACAGAGGAGCGCAAAAACCCGCTTGAGGCCAGCGACCTTTACGTCAGCACCAGCTCGGCCGGCGGCGGCCTCCAGATGATGGTCGCCGGGGTCGTCAAGGAGATGTCCGCGGAAAGCGCCGAACGGGCCGCCCTCGGTGCCGGGGCGATCCTCATGGACACCCTCGCCGTCAATGACGGCCGCAAGGACTTCCAACGGGTCGAGAGGCTGCGCCAGCTCCGGCCCGACATCATCCTCATGTCCGGCGGTACCGACGGCGGCACCAAGTCGCACTTGGTCGACATGGCGGAGGTGATCCGGCGCGCCGACCCCCGACCGCGGTTCGGGGACATGAAGTTGCCGATCATCTTTGCCGGAAACACCCAAGCCCGCGAGGAAGTCCGCGAGGTCTTGGGCGAGCACATCGCCCTCAAGGTCGTCGACAACATCCGGCCGACCATGGACAGCGAAAACCTTGGCCCGGCCCGCGACGAGATCCACGAGCTCTTCCTGGAGCACGTCATGCAGCAGGCCCCGGGCTACTCCAAGCTGCTCGACTGGGCCAGCGAAGAGGTCATGGCGACGCCGAACGCGGTCGGCAAGCTCATGCTCAGCTATGCCCAACAGGAGGGCATCAACATCCTCGGCGTCGACATTGGTGGCGCGACCACCGACGTGTTCAGCGTCTTCCAAGAGACTTACAACCGCACCGTTTCGGCCAACTTAGGCATGAGCTACTCGATCTGCAACGTGCTCAAAGAGGCGGGGACGGAGAACATCGCCCGCTGGTTGCCGTTTGAGATCGACCCCTACGAGACGCGCAACCGCCTGCGGAACAAGATGATCCGCCCGACGACCATCCCCCAGACCTACGAAGACCTGTTGATCGAGCACGCCGTTTCGCGAGAGGCCCTGCGCCTTGCCTTCTTGCACCACAAGTCGCTGGCCCGGTCGCTCAAGGGCGTCCAACAACAGCGCGACATGGGGCAGATCTTTGAGCAAAAGACCACCGGCGAGACGCTCATCAAGATGATGGACCTCGACATGGTCATCGGCTCTGGGGGCGTCCTTTCCCATGCCCCGAGACGGGCCCAATCGGCCCTCATGATGCTCGACGCCTACGAACCTGAGGGCATCACGATGCTCACGGTGGACTCGATCTTCATGATGCCGCACCTGGGTGTGCTCAGCGAGCACTTCTTCGAGGCGGCGCGACAGGTGTTCGAGTACGACTGTATCGTGAAGTGCGGCCACTGCGTCGCCCCCGTCGGCGCAGGAAAGCCGGGTGAGACGATGGTGACGGTCACCGGCTCCGGAGTGAACGAGACCGTCACGGTCGGGCAGCTCAAGGTCATTCCGCTTGGTCGAGGTGAGTTCCTCGACGCGACGGTCACCCCGGCGGCGAACTTTGACGTCGGCGCCGGTAAGGGCAAATCTGTGTCCGTCAAGCTGGAGGGCGGCACAGTGGGTGTCATGATCGACGGCCGGGGACGTCCGTTCAAGTTGCCCGAGGACAACGCCACGAGGATCGCCAAGTTACGAGAATGGCTTGGCGCAATGGGCTTGCCGTTGCCGTCCTAGGGTGCTCCCAGTCCCGCCTGCAGCGCGGGCAGCCGGTAGCATGACACCATGACTTGGACGCGGTGGAGCATGGTGGCGTACGCAGTCGCGATGATCGCCCTTGGGCTGGTCGGTTCCCTCAAGGCCAACGAGATCATGAGCCTTGTCGGTGGCGGCGGCGCCGGGCTGGTCGTCCTGGCCTGCATGTTTTGGTCATTAAAGAAGCCTCGGCCCGCCTATATCGTCGCCCTTCTCGTCGGGCTTGCCGTCGGCGGTCAGTTCGTGATGAAGTTCAGTAAGTCCGGACTGGTCTACCCGCACCTTGTGATCGCCCTCCTCAACGCCGCGCTGGTCGTCTGTCTCCTCGGGGGGCACCTGATGGCGATGGCGGCTAAGAAGCGAGAACCATCTAAAACTCAAGCGTCTTGATCCAACTCATCAGTTGGATCTGCCGCATGTGGTACTCCAGTTTCTCGTCAAACCGGTCCATGCCCTGAAAATCCCACAAGGCATCCCAAAGGCGACTTTGAACCATGGACATTGACAAGAGACGACGTGATGGCATCGGACCGCGTTCCCTGACGTAGCCTTCCAAGAAGGCATGTGCGACTTGGCCGTCAAACGTTCGGTTTTCGGCGTCCCCGGCAAACTCCCAGACGGCTCGCCCAAGCTCCCAGACCAATGGGCCGACCGTCGCCTCGTCCCAATCAATAACACCTGCTATCTGACCATCGAAGAGGATGACGTTGGACGGGTAGTAGTCTCCATGGATGAATCCAGTAGGTTGGCCTTCGAGTTCGTCCAGCCACGATTCCAATGCGCGACGCAGGGGCTCTAGTTCGATCCCACGACTCTGCAGACTCGCAACATAAGGGGTTAAGACGGCAAACTCGTCCTTGAGTGCCTTAGTCGGCAAACTGACGGCGCATCGGTGCAGGCAACCCAGCCAGGCCCCCGCTGCCTCGGCGTTCACCTTTCCTCTTTCACCCTTCCACCCATGGACGTATGGCAAGACTGCGACAAGACGCCCTCCTAAGTCCGTGACCGTCCTCCCAAGAGTGTTGGGTATGGGAGGAAACACACCACTGACTTGACGGCTCGCCAGGCTCATCAACTGGTGACTACCTTCGAGAGCTACCTCGTCCGCCGCGGGTGGAGCCCATCGGACGACGTAGTCCTTTCCATCGGCCTGAACCCTCCAGACGTCGTTCCATTCCCCGCCGCGGAGTACGCAAACGAACCGGCAGCACTTCCAGCCGTATGCTTTGGTGAGTGAGGACAAGAGTGCGTCTTGCGTCAAGGTACGGTTGAAGATACTTCCCCGATCTGCACCTGGGTGCCAGATTGCAGCAACCGGTTCGGCAACATCGTGGCCGCCAACCAGCCGTCCGCCCCGCTCTCGGACGCGCGGGTGACCTTGCCGACTCTCTCGCCGCCGTGTGTGACGATGTCGCCCGCCGCCACCTCACCGCCGACTCGCAAGACCACCCACGTCCGGTTCGTGTGGCCCCGGCTATGGACGCGCATGAGCACCTCCTGGCCCGTGTAGCACCCCTTGTTGTAACTGACCGTCCGGCCGACGAACGACGGCCCAAGCTCTGGAAGCAGGGTCTTGTCGTCATAATCGACCCCGGCCAGCGGTGTCGCGTCGCGAAGTGTGGCCAGGTGATAGTCCCCCAGACTGCCTTCGGGCAGGGCCAGCACCTCCGGACCGCCGGGCAGGCGTAGACCGAGCCCTAGGGCCTTCCACACACCGACCTGGACCACCTCGGCCCGGACGTCCTCCAGAATGACAAACTGGCCCACCCTTTCCTCCACGATTGCCGGCCGGTCGGTGACGAGGAGGACGGCGTCCGGCGTGGCGAACACCTCGGCATAGGCTTGGATCTGCCCGGTCGGCTTCACAAAGCACGCTTCCAGCGCGTCACCCGCCTCCATCTTGGACAGGTCTTGGGTGACTTGGCCCTGAAGCCAAGCGGTCCGGTCGCCGCCGGTCAGACGCACGACAGCATGGTCTTCGAGCCAGACGCGGGCGGTCACTTCCCTTCTGACGCCACAAGGCTGTATGGTTGTCGCATGGCCGGCCCCCTTGTCCTGGGAATCTTGTTCGTCACCGGCACACTGTTTGGCGACCAGCAAATCCACCGGTTCCAGAGGCTTGCGGCATTGGACGTTGCCTCCAGGCTTGAGGGCCAGGACAAGGCGGTGAAGGTCGAGGTCGGTCTCAACGGACTCGCCGGCATATGGGGCGACTTAGAGTTCGCCGAAATCACCGCCTCAGACTTCGTCATCCAAGGACTCCCGCTCTTCACCGAGCCAGACCGGTCGAAGAGTGGCCGGATCGGAACCCTAGGCCTCCGCCTCAGCGACTTCACCCTCCGCAAGCTCCACGTGCACAGACTGGACGCTGACATCCCCGACTGCCGCTACGACTTTGGGCTCGCCCGGGACAAGCACCGACTCCGCTTGAGCAGGTCGGGGACAGGAACCGGCTCGGTCACGATCAAGGAGGCAGACCTCGCACGGTTCATCATGGCCAAGTTCCCCGAGATCACCGACTGCACGGTCCGGGCCGACAAGGGCGTGGTCTGGGTGGAGGGCCACGGTCGCTTCCTCCTCGTGACGACCGACTTCACCTGCATCGCCAAGCTGGGTGTCGTAGACGGGACCAAGATCGTGCTCCAGGACGCCAAGGTCTATTTCGACTGGAACCGGGTGGACGGACCCGCCCGCGACGCCGTCCTCAAACTCCTGACGCCGGTGGTCGACCTTGACCGAGACCTCGGACTCTTTGACGCCGTGACCGTCGACAAAGTGGACTGCCGGGACGGGAAGCTGGTCGCCTCAGGAAGGACCAAGATCCCCCAGCGCCCTACTCCGCCGGTTTCAATTCCACGGTCATGACGTGGCGGTACGTCGCATGCTCCCAAGTCCCGCCGAGAGCCGGCAGATAGATTCCCTGCAAGTGCGTCTGCAGTTGAGGGCCCCAATGCCGGGTCGGAACCTGGAGCCAACCGTGGACGTGATAGGCGAGAAAGTCTGTCCTTGTCGACCCGAAACCGATGTCCAGGTCACGTTCGGGCTTCCAGCCTCCCGGGCGGACGGCGATCGATGTGTCGCATAGCACCCAACCGACCCCAGGAGCCCAGAAGTGGGCGCGGGTGTGCGGCTGGCCACCCTCAAATGTGCCCGACTTAGTAAGCCAGTGGCCAAACTGCACCCGGGCGGGGATACCGTTGGCCCGGAACACCGCGACAGCCAAGCGCGAGTAGTTTCCACAGTGGCCGACCATGGTCTTGAGGTCGTCGGAGCAGGGCCGCCCGTCAAAGGGAGCGTCGACCTTGTATTTCATGGATTGGCGCACGTTTCGGTAGACCCGACGACCAAAGTCGACCACCCCCTCGTCCTTGCCCCGGCGCAGTCCGTTCTTTTCGATGTACTGCTGGACAGCCGCTGACCGGAAATCGATGTCCTTGGTCTCCGCCAAGCATAGGGAACGCTCCTTCTCCGACAGCTGGGGCACGGCCTTTGGCGACGGGCCCGGTACCAGCCTCACGCGGTACATCTGCCCCTCGTACACCGCGGAGACACTCACCGGGTCCCCGTGACCGGTCTCCTCGCGGGTGAACACCGCGGCCATCACCGGGACGTGGGCGGGAGAGTCTTCGACGGCGTCGGGGCGCGCGACCAACCGGCCGTCCACGTAGAGCTCGTGCTTCGTGGTCCGCTGCTCGTCCAGATCTGGTGGACGGGCCGCCACGGCTTCCCACGCGGTGACCGGTTCTTTCGAATCCCGCGTCACCTCGTCGACCACCCGGAACCGGGGGCCCGCCGTCGTCTCCAGGTGCCACGGCTCGACGACTAGCGTCGCCAGGGACAAGACTGCGATGATCAAGGCACCAGGATACCGGCGGTGCCGTCAAAACTTAGTAAACCGGTGGCGGACCAGCGTCCAAAACGCCTCGACCCCGTCCGTCCAGCGGATCTTTTTCCCCTCGGCGACGTTTCGGGGATGGTAGGTGACGGGCACCTCCCTGATCTTCTCACCGAGCCGGCTCGCCTTGGCAGTGACTTCGGGACAAAACTCAAACCGGCGGCACTCTAGGTTCATTCGCTCAAGCAAGTCGCGGCGAAACGCCTTGTAACAGGTCGCTTCGTCGGTGATCTTCTGGCCGTAGAGCAACCGGGCCAGCCACGCGAGGAGGATGTTGACGACCTTGTTGGGCAGCGCCATGTCCTTGTTCATCCCCTGGGTGAAACGGCTGCCGTACACGACATTGGCGTTGCCCTCGATGATCGGGCAGACGACCAAGGGGAGTTCTTCCGGCAGGTACTCCAAATCGGCGTCCTGGATCACGACGACCGCGCCGGTGGCGTGCTTGAGTCCGGCCCGGATCGCCTTGCCCTTGCCGCCCGGGTCGGGGTTGTTGACCAAGGTGATCCGGTCACGGTAGGGCTCAAGCACCTTGACCGTACGGTCGGTGCTGGCGTCGTCAATGACGACGATCTGCTTGCGGAGCGGTAAGGCGAGCAATCGCTCCACGACCGCGGCAATCGTCGCTTCTTCGTTCTTGGCCGGTACCAAGATCGAGACCTCGGGCGTGTCGGGCTCGGCCATGCGGTCGGCGTGCAGGATACCAGCGGCCCCCCGCCGCTCGTCGTCCGGGGTATGACAGGGCCGATGTCCGACCGGTTCGACCTGGTGCTCCGAGGCGGGACCGTGGTGTCGCCGACCGCCGTTTTCCCTGCCGACGTCGGTGTCGTGGGCGACATGGTGGCCGCCCTCGGGTCCTTGTCGACGGCGGACGCCGCCGAAGTCGTCGATGTCAGCGGCCTTCACATCGTCCCCGGCGCGGTGGACACCCAAGTGCACTTCCGCGAGCCTGGGCTGGAGCACAAGGAAGACCTCGAAAGCGGCACCCGGGCGGCAGTGGCCGGGGGCGTCACCACCGTTTTCGAGATGCCGAACACCGCGCCGTTGACGGTCTCCTCGGAGGCCCTCCAAGACAAACTGTCCCGGGCGAAGGGCAGGGCCTGGTGCGGACACGCTTTCTTTGTCGGGGCGACGGGTAGCAACTTGCGGGAGTTGGCCGACTTGGAGATGCTTCCCGGATCTCCCGGGATCAAGATGTTCATGGGCAGTTCCACCGGCCCGCTCTTGGTCGAGGGTGACGCGGGAGTCCGGAAAGTCCTCCAGAACGGGCACCGCACCGTCGCGGTCCATGCCGAGGACGAGCCAAGGCTCCGGCACCTTAAGTCCACATTGAGTCCGACCCACCCGCGCGAGCATCCTGTCCTTCGCGACGCCGAGGCGGCCCGGCTGGCCACCTCACGCCTCGTCCGGCTCTGCGCCGAGACAGGACGGCCCGTCCACATCCTCCACGTCTCGACCGCCGATGAACTCGGCCTCATCCGGGACGCCAAGCTGGCGGGCTTACCCGTGACTTGCGAGGTCACACCGCAGCACATCTTGCTTGGCGAAGAGGACTATGACACGCTGGGGTCGTTCGTCCAAATGAACCCGCCCGTCCGGGGAGGCCGTCACCGGACGGCGGTCCTCGACGCAGTCCGGAAGGGCTTGTTCGACGTCTTCGGCAGCGACCACGCACCGCACACCCGTGAGGAGAAGGCCCAGCCCTACCCAAAGAGCCCGAGCGGCATGCCTGGGGTCCAAACGCTGGCCCCGCTTGTCTACGACCTGGCGGCCCAAGGCGTCGTCACTTACACCAGCGCGGTCCGGATGTTGTCCCAGCGACCGGCAGAGATCTATGGCCTGGCCCGGCAAGGCAGGGTGGACACCGGGTTCGCCGCCGACATCGCCGTCTTTGACTTCTCGGCCGACTTCGAAATCACCGAAACATGGCTGGGAAGCAAGTGCGGTTGGTCACCGTTCACCGGCCGGCGGCTGAGGGCGCGGCCCGTGCACACCTTGGTCGGGGGTCGGTTCGCCGTTCGGGACGGGGCTTTGGCCGAACCGGGCCTCGGCCGACCGTCCCGCTTCACGTGGAAAGCAGATGCGGTTTGACCGCGACTACTCCGAGTCCCTTGTCTTGCGGGACGGCACCCCGTGCGTTGTCCGCATGGTCCGTCCCGAGGACCGACATGTCCTGCGCGAAGGCATGGCCCATTACTCGTCCGACAGCCTGTACTGGCGGTTCATGAGCGTCAAGAACAGCCTCACCGAAGCCGAATTGGACTACCTGACCCAGGTAGACGGCTACGACCATTTCGCCTTGGTCGCGGGACAGAACACCCCAGACGGTCCGGTCGGTTTCGCCGTCGCCCGTTTTGTCCGTGTTCCTGGGAGCCCAGATGACGCCGACTTTGCCCTCTTTGTCGGAGACCCTTACCAGGGGATCGGCCTCGGCAAGGCGATGATGGACCGTCTTGTGGCCGCGGCGAAGGAGCGTGGGGTCAAAGTGCTTGTCGGTGAGATGTTCGCCCAGAACTCGCGGATGTTCGGGCTAGCTAAGGGCCTCGGCCTGCCCGTCGAATGGCAGGTCGTCGGACCCGTCGCGACCTGCCGGATCACCGTCGTCTGACCAGGCGATGGGAAGAATTCTCTCCCAAATGCATTAGGATGTTCATATGAAGCAGATCTTCCTGGCCACGCTGGGCCTCGTGCTTTTGGGTTGTGTGCCCGCCGCCTTGAGCCTTGACGACGGTGAGGCGATGCGCAAGACCGTCGGTGGCAAGGTCGTGTTGACGCCGACGAAGTTCAAGGCGAAGAGTGCCAAGCGCGAAACGGCCATGTTCGCCGGAGGGTGCTTCTGGGGCCTGGAGTATCGGTTCCGCGCGGTGCCGGGGGTGACCGGGACGGCGGTCGGCTACGCCGGCGGGCACACCGCCTCGCCGACTTACCGTCAAGTGTGCGACCACACGACCGGCCACGCCGAGTCCGTGTTGGTCGAGTTCGACCCCGCATCCGTCAGCTACCGGAAACTGGCCGACCTCTTCTTCACCGAGTTCCACAACCCGACGACCAAGGACCGCCAGGGCCCCGACGTGGGCGACAGCTACCGGAGCGTGCTCTTCTACGCCGACAACCAGCAAAAATCCGAAGCTGAGGCCGCACGGGCGGCGGCCCAGAAGGGCTTGGCCGACCCCATCGTCACCGAGTTCGTCAAGGCGCCCCAGTTTTGGCCGGCCGAGGAGTACCACCAAGACTACATCAGCCGGACGGGACACTTCCTGTGCCCGATCGAACCGCCCAAGAAGAAAGGCGGCGGCTGAGGTTCTTCCCTACTTCTTGGGCTTGAGCCCGTAGTAGAGCGGCAGTCCAAAGTGCCGCATCCGCTCCCACGGGAAGTTGATCGGGTCGTTCTTCCTCCCTTGCGGCTCCGCGATGAACTCGTGGCTGGTGATTTGCTTGATTTGGGGAAACCGGCGGAGGAGCACGGCGACAAGGTTGTCGAGGGCGCGCAGTTGGGCCTCGGGATAGGGCTCGGTGCCGTCCCCCTTGTTGACGATCTCGATCCCGACGGAAAAGTCGTTGACGCCCTTCCGCCCAAAGGCGTCGGTGCTGACCCCAGCGTGCCAAGCCCGGTCCCAGGTGCTCAAAAACTGCACGATCGAGCCGTCTCGCCCCACGCAAAAGTGGGCACTGACCTGGCTCTTGTCCGTCTTGAACCAACTCACCGTGCTCCAGAGGCTCGGTCCAGACGTGTGGTGAAGGACGATCGTGTCGATGACCGTGCCGGCCGGACGCTTGTTTTGGTTGGGAGAGTCAACCCACACGACCTGGTTGAAGCCGGGGTCCTTCCATTGCGCTTGCCCGACCGATGCTCCAGCCAGCGGGCATGCCGCCAAGGCGACCGCCACGACTGCGGCCCGGTTCACTTCTTCACCTTCAGGCCGTAGTTCAGGGGAAGCCCAAAGTGTTTCATGCGGTCCCAGGGAAAGTTCTTAGGGTCGTTCTTGCGACCCTGGGGCTCGGCGACGTACTCGTGGCTCGTGATCTGCTTGATCTCAGGGAACCTGAGCAACAGGAACCCGATGAGGTTGTCCAGGGCACGGATCTGCGCCTCGGGGTAAGGGGTCTTGCCGTCACCCGGGTTGTCGATCTCGATACCGATCGAGAAATCGTTGACGTTGCGGCGACCATAGGCGTCGACGCTGACCCCCGCGTGCCAGGCCCGGTCGAAAGTGCTCAGGAACTGGACGATGGATCCGTCCTTACCCACGCAAAAGTGGGCGCTGACCTGGCTCTCCGTCGTCGCAAACCAGTTCACCGTCGTGCGCAGAGAGTCTTGGGCGGTGTGATGGAGGACGATGGTGTCAACGACCGTTCCGGCAGGCCGCTTGTTCTGGTTGGGCGACTCGACCCAGACGACCTTGTTGAACCCGGGGTCCTGAAAAACTTGGTCCGCACCGGCCGCCCATGCAGGAGCCGCAATGGCCAGGATAGCGCCGACGAAGGTGTACTTGATAGAATGCAGGCTGATCATGAGGGGCTTACGGACCGTCGGCCAGGCCATCCTGTACGTTTCCGACATGGGCCGTTCCGTTTCGTTTTACCGGAACACGGTCGGCCTTGAACTCAAATTCCCCTTGGATTCAAAGGATTGGTCTCAAGAATATTGGGTGGTCTTTGACATCGGCGGGTTTGAACTGGCCCTGCACCACGGCCCTGCCCGCCAATCCCCCGAGGCCCCGGCGTTGAAGTTCATCGTCGAGGATCTGGACGCCGCCCACGGCGACCTGGCCTCAAGGGGCGTGGGCGTCTCTCCTGTCGAGACCCCGTACCCTGGTGTCCGCCACTTCCACTTCCGCGACCCTGACGGCCAAGTCTGGTTTGTCTCGGCCTGACGCGTAGCCCACGGGTACCATCCAACCGGTCATGATGACGTTTCAAAGCCTTGTCCAAAAGCTCGACGAGTACTGGGCTGGCCAGGGTTGTGCGATTCTTGAGGGGTACGACACCGAAGTCGGGGCGGGCACCAAACATCCGGGGACGTTGTTGCGAAGCCTTGGCCCCGAGCCATGGAACGTCGCCTATGTGCAGCCTTCCCGGCGTCCTGCCGACGGCCGGTACACCCGGAACCCCCAGCGAAGCCAACGGTACTTCCAGTACCAAGTCATCATGAAACCGAGTCCGGACGACATCGTCGACCGTTACCTGGGCTCCCTAGACGCCATCGGCTTCGACACGAAGAAGAACGACGTCCGGCTCGTCGAAGACGACTGGGAAGACCAGGCGGCCGGGGCCAGCGGCGTCGGGTGGGAGGTCTGGGTCAACGGCACCGAGGTCACCCAATTCACCTTCTTCCAGCAGATGGGCGGCATCGAATGCAACCCCGTCTGCGCCGAGATCACCTACGGCCCTGAGCGGCTCTGCCTGATGCTCAACAACTCGGACAGTTTTTGGGACGGGCTGATGTGGAACGACAAGACCAGCTATCGCGACTGCGAGTTCGAGGCGGAGATGCAGAACAACGTCTATAACTTCGAGGTCTCGTCGACACGGGTCCTGACTGAGTTGTTCGAGATCTACGAGTCCGAGTCGAAGCGGGTCGTCGAGACCCCGGTCTACTGGGACCCCGAACTAGGCGTCTTGACGTCGACAGTCCATGACGAACGCCAGGACGAAGCCAAGTGTCGGCTCTCCCTTGTCTACCCGGCCCTCGACCTGGCCCTGAAGTGTTCGCATATCTTCAACTTGCTCGACGCCCGCGGCGCCGTCTCCGTCACCGAGCGCGCCGCCTACATCAACCGGATCAGGGCGCGCGTCCGCGCCTGCTGCCTCAAATATGTGGCGCCCTATCAGGCTGCCGCGACCAAGTGAAGACCAAACGCCTCGTCGTGGTCGGCGCGGAGTCGACCGGCAAAACCACCCTCTGTCAGGACCTCGCCGGACAGACCGGTCTCCCTTGGGTCCGCGAATACGGCCGCGACTACACCCTGGAAAAGTACGCCAAGGAGGGCCCGGACTCTCCCTGGACCTCCGCGGAGTTCGTCCACATCGCGAAAGTCCAACAGGCGCTAGAAGCCGAGGTCGAGGCGACTGGGGCGCCTCTCGTCATCTGTGACACCAACGCCTGGGCGACCGGCCTGTGGCACGAACGGTACATGGGGTTTCGAGACCCCGCCACAGACGCGGTCGGAGCCGCCGACCTGGTCGACCACTACGTCCTCAGTGGGCTGGACGTGCCGTTCGAACCTGACGAAATACGAGACGGCGAGGACTACCGAGAATGGATGCACGCCGAATTCGTCCGCTTGCTTGACGAAGGCCCCGTCCCCTGGACGCTGGCGACCGGCTCGCGCAGCGAGCGGGTCGCCAAGGTCCTGCCCGTCATTAAGCAGCTTCTCGCCGGCGACTACCAGGCGTAGTGCTCAGGAGCCGTCTTGTAGGGCGGGAAGATCGCGTCGATCCTCTCCAACGTCTTGTGGTCGAGCTTGACGTCGAGTGCCGCGACCGCCCCCTCCAGTTGTTCGACGGTGCGGGGGCCGATGATCGGTGCGGTGACGAACGGGCGGGTCAACGTCCATGCCAGCGCCACGTGGCCCGGGTCTTGGCCAAGCTTGGCACAAAGCTTCTCCCACGCCTGCAGTTGGCGGCCGTGCTTCTCGACGACCTTCTTGGACCACTCGCCATGGCGGCGTTTGCCCTGCTGGCCACCCATCACGCCCGCCAAAGCACCGCCGGCAAGCGGTGACCAAGGGATCACCCCGACGCCATACGCCTCGCAGGCCGGCCCAACCTCGAGCTCGATGTCCCGTTGCAAGAGCGAGTACTTGGACTGTTCCGTCACCAAGCCAAGCTTGCCCAAACGTCGGGCGGCCTCGTTGGCCTGCACGATGTGCCAGGCGGCAAAGTTGGACGATCCGACGTAGAGGACCTTGCCCTGCTGGACGAGCACGTCGAAGGCCTGCCAGACCTCCTCCCATGGCGCATGCCGGTAGATGTGGTGCATCTGCTCGATGTCAAGGTAGTCGGTGCGTAAGCGCTTGAGCGATGCCTCGCAAGCCCGCCGGATATGCAGGGCGCTGACATAGCCGGTGTTGGGCCAACCCTTGAGTTCGTCCTTGCCCATCTGACCGTACAGCTTCGTGGCCAGAACGACCCTCTCGCGCCGGTTGCCCCCTTGGGCGAACCACTCGCCGACGATCTGTTCGGTGACCCCCTCACCCTGCTGCCAACCGTAGACGTCCGCGGTGTCGAAGAAGTTGATCCCGAGCTCCAGTGCCCGGTCCATGATCTTGAAGCTGTCCTCTTTGCTCGTCTCGGGGCCGAAGTTCATCGTGCCTAGGCAAAGGCGAGATACGACGAGGCCAGTCCGGCCGAGGTGAGTCAAAGACTTGTCCACAGGTCTCGGTATACCTGGGTACTGCCAAGAGGAGACGGCCCAGGCGATGCCTGGGCCGTTGGTCGTGGACCGGCCTTGCTCAGATTCCGTAAAGGGCGCGGTACTTGGCCGTGATCCCGGCGATGTACGCCTCAGGGCCGAACGGCTTGCCCGTCACCCGCCGGACAAGTTCGGCCGGTGTGTAACGCTTGCCTTGGCGGTAGACCTTCTCCTGCAGCCACGAGAGGATCGGGGGGAAATCACCCTTCGCCATGAGGGCGTCCACATCGCCGAGGTCCTTCCTTAGGCAATCGAACACCTGATAGCTGAGAATGCTGCCCATCGCGTAGGTCGGGAAGTATCCAAACGAGCCCGACGACCAGTGGACGTCCTGGAGGCAGCCCAAGGTGTCCGTCGGCGGCACGATCCCCAGGTAGGCGCGGTATTTCTCGTTCCAGGCCTCGGGCAAGTCCTTCACCGGCAACGCGCCAGACATCAAGTCGCATTCGAGTTCGAACCGCACCATGATGTGCAGGCTGTAAGTGACCTCGTCCGCCTCGACCCGGATGAACGACGGCTCCACCTTGTTGAGCATCTTCACCCAACCCGGCACGTCGAAGGCCTTGGTCGCCGGGAACGCGGCCTGAAGCTTGGGGAGCATGAACGTCCAGAAGGCGTGGGACCGACCGACAATGTTCTCCCAGGTCCGGCTTTGGCTTTCGTGCCAGCCCAAGCTGACGCCTCCGGCCAGCGGAGTCCGGGCGTAACTTGCCGGGGTGCCCTGCTCGTACATGCCATGGCCCGCCTCGTGCAAGGTGCCCATGATCGCGCTCGGCAGGTAGTCCTTGAACCGCGTGGTCAAACGGACGTCGGTGGTGTCGGGGCCGCCGCAGAACGGATGGACGGCGGTGTCCTGCCGCCCATGGTTGAAGTCAAACCCGACCGCCCGGGCGATCATGTCGCAGAAGGCGCGTTGGTCAGCCTCGGGCCATTCACCGTATAGGGCCGAGTCGTCCACCGGCCCCGCCTCTTTGATCGCGGCGACCAAGTTGACGACCGGTTGGCGGATACCGTCGAACATCGTGTCCCAACCCTTCTTCGTCGCGCCTTCTTCGTAGAGGTCGGTGAGGGCGTCGTAAACGTGGTCGGTGTAGCCCAGGTAGTCCGCTTCCTTCCGGGTGATGTCGACCAGCCGGCTGAGCATGGGGGCGAAGGCGGCAAAATCGTTCTCTGCCCGAGCTTTGACCCAGACTTCGTGGCCCTCCGCAGACAAGACCGCCTTTTCTTCCACCAGGCTCGCAGGGATGTTGGTCCGTTGCCCGACCTCGCGGTCCAGGACACGCACCACCGCCTCGTCGTCGGTACCTGGCTCCGCCTCGGTCTTGGCACGCTCCAAATCACGGCGGAACTCGTCGGAAGTGAACATCTCGTGGGTCAGCCGCGAGATGCAGCCCAAGTGGGCGCCCCGGGCTTCGGCGGCCCCGGGTGGCATCAGCACCTGCTGGTCCCACCCCATCAGGGATTCGGCGGCCTGGAGGGCGTTGATGTCGGCATAGCGCTGCCTCAGCGCAGCAAGTGAAGACATGGACAGGTTTTACCAGCCGTCACGTCTTGACCGTGGCCAATTCACCTGTCGCGCCCTCTTCAAACGCCATCTTGGTCAGGTTCTTGGGCACGTCGATCGGATATTGGCCGTTGAAGCAGGCCAAGCAGAATTCGCTTTGGGGCCGTCCGACGGCGCGCGTCGCACCCGCGATGCTGAGGTACCCCAGTGACGTGGCCCCGACATGCTGGCAGATCTGCTTTTCCGTCATCGTGGCGGCGGCAAGTTCGGCGGTCGAAGCCATGTCGATGCCATAGAAGCAGGGGTGCTTGATCGGAGGGGCGGTGATGCGGACATGGACTTCCTTGGCCCCGTTGTCCAATAGCATCCTGACGATCTGTCGGGTCGTCGTCGCCCGGACGATTGAATCGTCAACGAGCACGACCCGCTTGTGACGGATCCGGTCTTCGAGAGGAGAGAGCTTCATCCGGACGCCCATCTCGCGCATGCGCTGGTCAGGCTGGATGAACGTGCGGTGGATGTAGCGGTTCTTCATCATCCCCTCGCAGAACGGGATGCCGCTGACCCGGCTGTAGCCGATGGCCGCAGGAATGCCGCTGTCGGGGACGGGGATGACGATGTCCGCTTCGGCGGGCTTCTCGACCGCCAGTTCCATACCCATCCTTTCCCGGGCGTCGTAGATGAGCGAGCCGTACATGCGTGAGTCGGGGCGAGCGAAATAAATGAGCTCGAACAAGCACAGGTTGTGGGCCGCAGGCGGGGCGGCTTGGGCCATGCGGAGACCTTGCTTGTCGATGATGACCACCTCGCCCGGGCCGACCTCGCTGATCGGTTCCGCACCGACCGGGACGAAGGCGCAGCTCTCACTGGCGACGATGAACCCGTCCTGGAGCCGCCCCACGACAAGGGGGCGGACGCCGTGGGGGTCGCGGAAGCCGAGCACCATGTCGGGTGTCAGCACCGTGACCGCATAGGCCCCCCGGATGCGCTTCATCACGGCGCTGACGGCGTTCACGACGCCGAGGTGCAGGTTCCGCACGATGAGTTGGGCGATGACCTCGCTGTCGGCGGTGGTCTGCAGGTCGACGCCTTCGGCGATCAGTTCCGCCCGCAGCTCCTTGGTGTTGACAAGGTTGCCGTTGTGGGCGACGGCGATCTCTCCGACCGTGCTGACGCAGTGGATGGGCTGGGCGTTGGC